>HF987826.1:4386-12728 GCA_000431135.1 Clostridium sp. CAG:590 | reverse complement strand
TCTCCCTTACGCTGTGCAAGGGAAAGTGTGTCTTAGATGGAGATCCATCCGAATGCATTTGCAATCGAACTGATCAGGATAATCGCCGCAAAGATCGGGCAGAGGTATTGGATCATAAAGCAGAAGATCTTTTTGCGACGGAACCTGCTTTCTCCCTTTAACACTTCGTCCTCGATCGTTTTGATACCTGCAACTCTTGATACAAGCAGACAGGTTGCGATAGCAGCAATTGGCATCATAACGGAATTGGTCAGGAAGTCAAAGAAATCCAAAAACTGCATACCGATCAACTTGATACCGGCAAGCGGACCATATCCCAAAGAAGATAAACTTCCTAAGAGGATAATAATGATACCGACAACGATCGTAGCTTTCTTACGGGTCCAGTCTAACTCATCTTCAAAAGTGGATACTGCACTTTCGGTAAGAGCAATGGAACTTGTCACTGCGGCGAATAACACCAATAAAAAGAACAGAATTCCGATTCCGGTGCTAAAGCCCATACTTGCAAACATCTTAGGGATGGTAATGAACATAAGGGATGGACCTGCCTGCAATGCTTCCGGATCGCCTCCGGAAAATGCAAATACAGCCGGAATGATCATAAGTCCTGCCATAATCGCAATCGCAGTATCAAATATTTCTACATTTTCGGTGGCATTTTCAATCGCCACATCATTTTTCATATAAGAGCCAAATGTGATCAAAATTCCCATCGCGATAGAAAGAGAATAGAACATCTGTCCCATAGCGGCAACAACCGTCATCCAGGAGAAATTCCTGACGTTTGGTACAAGGAAGTATTTCACACCTGCTAATGCACCCGGTCTGGTTACAGAGTATATGGTGATCACAACGGATAATACAACAAGTATCGGCATCATGAATTTGGAAACCCGCTCGATTCCGTTACGGACACCTGCGTATATAATGATGATCGTAAGCAGTGCAAATGCTAAGAAACAAAGTTCTGTTGACAGACCATTTGAGATAAAGTTGGTAAAATAACCGTCTTTTGCTAATAACTGGCTATTACCCTGTATGTAGCCGAGCAGATATTTGATTACCCAGCCGCCGATTACGGAGTAGTAAGGTACGATCAGTAATGGAATGATGGCATTGATCCATCCACCAAATGAAAGCCATTTGGAAGAACCAAACGTGTGAAAGGCACCTACCGGACTTTTCTTGGTCGTACGTCCGATGGCTGTTTCGGCAACGATCATGGTATAACCGAAAGTCAGCGCCAATAGTATATAGATAAGCAGAAAAATTCCACCGCCATATTTTGCTGCAAGATATGGAAATCTCCATATATTTCCTAATCCTACAGAAGCACCGGCGGCGGATAATACAAATCCTATTTTTCCTGAAAATGAACTTCTTGTTTGTGAATGTTTCTTCATTGTAATTCCCCTTCTCCTTTATAAATACATTGCAATCATATGCAAAGTACAAGCATATCATAGGATGAAGAAAAACACAAGCTGACATTATTTTGTAAGCATGGAAAATGACATTACAACAATTCCTAAGATGACAAGGATGACACCGGTCACACGGTTTAATGTCTTTGGTGTTGCTTTGTTTGCAAATACAGCAGCGATCCTTGCCCAGAGTAATGTAAAGATCACGCAGAGAATCCATACCGTCCAATCCGGCATACCACCGATTGCAAAATGGGATACTGCACCGGTAAATGCAGTAAATGCCATAATGAAAACACTGGTTCCGACGGCGGTCTTTAATTCATATCCGAGGACAGAAGTTAAGATCAGCAACATCATCATGCCACCGCCTGCACCGACAAATCCGCAGATAAATCCGATCAGAACACCGCATACAATCGACTGGATTACCCGCTTTTTTGCCGAAACACTTTCCATTGCTTCTTTGGTGGTCATAACCGGTTTCACAATAAATTTGACACCTAACAGAAATGTCATAAAGACAGAAAAATTACCCATGGTGGAAGATGGTACCAGACTGGATACATAACTGCCAACAACGGTAAAGAGCAGGACGCTGATCATCATAATGATTCCGTTTTGGATGTCTAAGTTTTTATTTTTCCCATAGGTATAGGCTGAGATCGCACTTGCCAGTACATCAGATGACAGGGCAATTCCGACGGCCATGTATGGATCCATATGTAGAAAGGTAATGAGCATGGGACTGATCACCGCAGCGGCACTCATTCCGGCAAATCCGGTGCCAAGTCCGGCTCCCATTCCCGCAAAAAAAGTAACAATAATAATCATAAGTATATGCATATATATCCTCCTGTTTATTTGATAAAAGACAACTATTCCAAGAAACTATATTAACACGCAATTATCTAAATGGCAAATTTAAAATAGAAAGAATGAATTCTTTATGCAATATAGGGTATCCTATTGTTAGATGTGTTGTAGAAGGAGGAAAATGATATGTCAACAGTTCATCAGAATATAATCGACCGGATTCAGGAGTATTTGAAACGGTTAGGAACAGATGAGGATTTTGAAAAAGTCAGAGCAGATTTTGCAAAGGAGTTTGAAGAGGTTGACGCAGCAGACATTATGCAGGCAGAACAACAGCTTTTGCAAAATGGCACACCCTTAGAGGAAGTTCAGCGTCTTTGTGATGTACACGCAGCGTTGTTTCATGGAAAGACCAAAGAAGAACAGATTGCAAATGCAGAAAAACAGTCGGTTACGGCATTAAAAGAAAAACGCCAGAGATCCGTGGAGACATATGCCGGGATACCAGGACATCCTATCTGTACATTTGTGTTGGAAAACAAGGAATTAGAAAAGGTGATCGCGCAGTGTAGGGCAGCAATCGGGACAGGAAAGATAGAGGACGAATTATTTGATCAGCTTCGGCAGGTATCTGTACATTATGCAAAAAAAGGAGATCTGTTATATCCGCATTTAAATGTCAAATACAAGATCAGTGGTCCGTCAGCGGTTATGTGGACAGTGGATGACGAGATCCGGGATGAACTGGCATCGTTAGCGAAGCAGAGAACAAATGATTCTGTATGGACGGAACGGTTGCAGGCAGTACTGGTTCGAATGGAGGAGATGATCTACAAGGAGCAGAATATTCTTTTTCCAAATTGTGCTTTGAATTTTACGGAAGAAGAATGGATGCAGATATATCGGGATTCCAAGGATTACCCGAGCTGTTTCGGCGTGGAGAATGGTGTCTGGGAACAGGCAGAAGCTTATTTGAAAGAGGGACAGCGAACAGCTGCTTCGAAGGATGAGATTGTAATGGCTGGGGGGCATATGACGATAGAACAATTTGAGGCAATGTTGAATACGATTCCTCTGGAGCTTACTTTTGTGGATGCGGACAATATTAACCGGTATTTCAATGAGGGACCAAAGGTGTTCAAACGACCGGGTATGGCGATTGATCGAGAAGTTTTTTCCTGCCATCCGCCAAAGATTGAACAGATGGTAAGGAAAATAATTGAAGATTTCCGAAATGGAACAAGAGATCAGGTTCCGGTCTGGATGAATAAGAATGGACGTGCCATGCTTGTAACGTACATGGCAGTCCGGGATCGTAACCAACAGTATATAGGTACGGTGGAAGTTGTGCAGGATATGGAATTTGCACGGGAGCATTTTGAGGGAAGAAGCAGATAAGATCTAGTTTGTGATACGATATAGAATTAACGGATGAGCTTCATGTCCTCAATAATCCAGTTATCCTGTTCCATATGATATTCTGTCTGACAGTATGGGCAGATGTGCTGTCTGACCGCATCGAAGCTGCCACCACAGTTGTGGCAGTTTACGGATGTGATGGAAAATCCAGGTATATCGGCGTGGGAGATATCTTTGCTGATTGTTACATCAATACAATCACCGGTCTTTGTAATCTTGCCGTCTGCCTCATTATAGTTGATCCACCATGTACGAAGTGTTATATGCAGGATATTGTTAGCCTGACGTACCTTTTGAATGACAAATGAAGATATATGTGTCATTTCCACAATATCATGAAAGCGAGGGTCTAAGGTTGTGCCTTTGTAAGAGGTCAGACTTGCAGGATCTTTAGCAAAGACAGCCATACGGATGAGAGAGATAATCTGGCCTTCAAACTTGTCTATTGAAAAATAGCGGTCATAACGTCCAATCAGTGATTTCAGTCTGCTACGGGCATTTAAACTCTTGAAGAATGGGATTCGTTTTCGCCCGTCGTGATCAAATAAGGATGCGATCAATAGAATATCACTTGCAAGAAAGCCAAGTATTCCACCACAGAAAAAGGCTTCAAAATAGCAGAGTAATAATGTAAGCGGAAAGGGAGAAGTATCTCCGTTTTTTATATAAGAGATGCAAGAACAGATCAGAAGGAAAAGAAAACAACCAGCTATGCAGATCGTCATGGTATGTCTCATAATATTCTGACTCTTGAGGGTAGAATTCATCCGTACAAAGTACAAGTTCGTAACTCGTGGGTACAGATTGTGGATATGGAATTGTGTATTGCAGTAGCGGCATCCTTGTGTTAGTTCAGCGACCGGACTGACTGCTCCACAGTTTGGACAGGTGAGCAGCATATTGTCAAGCTGTTCTTCATTTGGTGAATGAATAACAGTTTCGTACATAGTTTCTTCTACATCTCTTTGATACAGCATTTCATCGTTTTTATGGAATGCAATATGGCGGCAGGCAGTTTCATACATGGTATCAGAAGTGTACCAGATTGATTTTCGGGGAAGTGTTGTTGTTCCGCAGTTGTCTCCCTTGACTGGAAGAATCTGTTGAGTCATGGTAAGTTTCTTCTCAGATAATCGTTCCCGTTGTAATTTTAGAAAATATGCAGTATCCCCATCACAGCTTTCCGGAAGCTCTTCGTGTGCGTACCAGTTATTTAGCTCAAATGCAAAGCGGTCAAAGATTCCGCGTTTGGTATCCCAATTTGGAGTATAGCTTTGAAAGGCTTTCTGTTTGGCGCAATATCGCAGGAATAAGCAAATTGCGACAGCACAGATAATACCGCCGATGATCAGACAAAGCAAACGGGCAAGTGCAGGTACATTGCATACACACACGGATGCAAAAGTGCTTCCAAAAGCAAATATGACCGCTGACTGTAGCAATTCGGAAGCCTTCGGCGGCTGAATACCGTTTGAACGGGCTTGGGTAGTTAGGTTAAATAAGCTATTCATTGTTCTCCTCCAAAGTAAATATATTGTACAAATTATATAAAAAGAGAGAGACGGAGTCAATGAAATCAAGGTAAAAGGCATTACATAATTTGTATTTTTTTGGTATAATAGAGTAGAAGATTTTGTAAGGTCATAAGATAAAGGCAGCATTCGGACTCGAATGTATGTATCAGAGAATAAGGAGACAGGATATATGTTTGAGAAGAAGGAGATTATATATAGTGAAACATTAGGTGTATGCCAGGTAGCGGAGCTTACCCGGTTAGGTGCGAAGAATGGAGAACAGGTTTTGTATTATGGGTTGAAGTCCATTGCGGATAAGAAAAAGGTTTCGTATATTCCGGTTGACCATCATCAGGTATTATTAAGACCATTGATTACATACGAGCAGGCAAAAGAATTAGCAGAGAATCCGCCGGAGAATATGACGGATCTGCAGCGGGAAGAAGTAGAATATGTCTTAGCAAGAGGACAGAAAGCGTGATTAATGACAGTAGAATTTTCTATTTTATGAGCCAATAAAGAAGGACAGATACCATACACATTCATTGTGAGGCATCTGTCCTTTTGATCTGTAGTAAAGGGATAAAACAGTTATTTGGTACCGGTAGAACCAAAACCGCCGGCTCCGCGAACAGTCTCGCTCAACTCGCTGGTTTCTTCAAAATGAGCGGTAAGATAAGGTGTGATGACTAACTGTGCGATGCGTTCCTGTGGATCGATCGTAACAGATGCGTTGCTATGGTTGTGAAGTGCTACCATAACTTCTCCGCGGTAATCCGCATCAATGACACCTACTTTGTTGGCTGGTGCCAATCCCTTTTTGGAAGCTAATCCACTTCTTGCATAGATAAGACCTGCATATCCGGCAGGAATCTCCATTGCAAGTCCGGTTGGGATCAGTTTGGTCTCGCCCGGAGCAAATGTAACGGATTCGGTAATACAGGCATATAGATCTGCACCTGCGGCATATTCGGAACCATATGTTGGTAATGTGGCATGTTCATTTAATCGTTTGATTGGTACATTTGCAGTTAACATAATAATATCCTTTCGCGTATCCATGAATCAAATAATTAACAAATTCATGGAAATGTAAATGTTGTATATAAATGTGGTATCTGAGCTGTTAATAAATGGAGAAATCCTTGGAATCATCCCATATAATAACTTTATTAGCAGCGAGGGAATCCTGTACTTTGATAATACGCTGGTTAGAAGAACCACGGAAACGGAGTGCAAGATCCTTCTTCGCTTCGATGAATTCACCATCTACCAATATATCAATATAAGAAAGCATCTGTTTGGTTTCTTCCCATTTCGGGCACATGGTATCTAATAAATCCTTTTCAAAGTCATATCCGGTATAGCACCAGATGTCCTTTTGGGGAAATCGTGCTTTGACTTCTTTTAATAATGGAATAAGAGCTACCTGGTTATTATATTCAAAAGGCTCACCGCCTAATAAAGAGAGACCGTGAATATAACCGGGCTGAAGTGCTTCGACAATCTCATTGATAACTTCGCTGTCGAATGGTTTTCCAAAGTTAAAATCCCATGTTTCCGGGTTGAAACATCCCGGACAATGGTGTGTGCAGCCACTTACAAAGAGGCTGACACGAACACCGGGACCATTTGCTATGTCATATTTTTTAATATCTGCGTAATTCATAATATCCGTCCTTCATATCAGAGGTGTAACACTCTTGCTTTGATCTCTTTTGTCTTGCCGACATTCCAGAAGTTCTCGCCTAAGTATCCGCATGTTCTACGGGTTACATTCATCTTGGCGTGATCCTTGTTGCCACACTGTGGACATTCCCATTCATTATCATCATTGATCATGATCTCTCCGTCATAACCACATACATGACAGTAATCGGATTTGGTGTTGAATTCCGCATATTGAATGTTGTCATAAATGAAACGGACTACTTCTGCAAGCGCATCCAAGTTATTCCGCATATTTGGAATTTCAACGTAAGAGATCGCACCGCCGGAAGATATCTTCTGGAACTGGCTCTCAAACCGGAATTTGCTGAATGCGTCAATGTGTTCTCTGACATCTACATGATAAGAGTTGGTATAGTATCCTTTGTCGGTTACATCCGGAATACTTCCGAAACGTTCTAAATCAATTCGTGCAAAACGGTAGCAAAGGGATTCAGCCGGACTGCCGTACAATCCAAAACCAATGCCGGTTTCGGCTTTCCATTTGTCGGTTGCGGCACGCAAACGGTTCATGACACGGAGAGCGAATTCCTGACCTTCCGATGTTGTGTGGCTGCATCCTTTCATTAACTTGGTTACTTCATATAAGCCAATATAACCGAGAGAAATGGTGGAATAACCATTTAATAATAATTTGTCAATCTTTTCTCCCTTTTCAAGACGCGCGATCGCACCGTATTGCCAGTGTACCGGACTGACATCAGAGGTTACACCCATCAGGGCGTTATGTCTGCACATCAATGCTTCGTAGCACAGATCCAGACGTTCTTCTAACAGGCTCCAGAACTTCTCTTCATCACCATTGGCAATAATACCGATCTGTGGAAGATTCAGACTTACAACACCCTGATTAAATCTTCCTTCGAACTTGTAGTTGCCGTTCTCGTCTTTCCATGGGGTCAGGAAACTTCTGCATCCCATACAGGAGAATACATTTCCTTCGTAGTTCTCACGCATCTTCTTTGCTGAAATGTAGTCCGGGTATAAACGTTTTGCAGAACATTTTACCGCTAATTCTGTGATATAGTCGTATTTTCCGCCTTTGAGGCAGTTATGTTCATCTAATACATAGATCAGTTTCGGGAAAGCAGGCGTGATGTAAACACCCTGTTCATTCTTGATTCCCTCCAAGCGCTGACGTAAGATCTCTTCAATGATCAATGCGTTCTCTTCAATATATTCGTCATCCTTATCTAAGTTAAGGAAGAGTGTGACAAATGGAGACTGTCCATTGGTTGTCATCAGGGTATTGATCTGATATTGAATGGTCTGAACACCGGAACGTAGTTCGTCTTTGAGACGTTCCTGTACCATATCTTCAATAATGTCTTCGGATACCTTATCACCGAATTCTGCTGTGATCTTTGTCTTGAATTTGTGGTAAGATTTTCTTAAATACTTGCCTAAATGTCTGACATCAACAGACTGACCGCCATAC
>HF987826.1:0-4353 GCA_000431135.1 Clostridium sp. CAG:590 | reverse complement strand
CAACGGCAGCAATTACCTGTGTCATAACGGTGCAGGCAACCTGAAAACTTTTGGGACTCTCGATCAGTTTGCCGTTCATAACAGTGCCATTGTCTAACATATCTCCGATGTTGATCAGGCAGCAGTTAAAGATTGGCTGTAGAAAATAATCTGCATCGTGGAAATGCAGGACACCCTCCTCATGTGCCTTGGAGATCTTCTCTGGGAGCAATACTCGTTTGGTAAGATCTTTGGATACCTCGCCTGCGATCAGATCACGCTGTGTGGAAGCGACTGTTGCATTCTTGTTCGAATTCTCTTCCATAACATCTTTGTTGCGATTCTGGATCAGGCTGAGAATGGAATCATCGGTTGTGTTAGCTTTGCGGACTAATTCTCTGGAGTAGCGGTAGATGATGTATGTCTTGGCAAGTACAAACTTCTTCTCATCCATCAACTTCTGCTCAATAATATCCTGAATATCCTCCACCAACATTCTGGAACGGTTTCTGTTCTCTATAGAAGAAATGATATCTTCAATTGTGTCGTCCGAAACCTTTTCGTTTGGTGCAACCTCCGAATTCGCTTTCTGAATGGCACGTTTGATCTTATTCCTGTCATAGGAAACAGTAGAGCCGTCTCTTTTAATAACCTTCATAATTCCTCTCCTTCTCCTTAATATATCGTTCTTATTATGAACACAATCAATGTGTATATACGTTAATTCAATATCCGATTCCCCAATATATGGGGTGGAAGCTGAAAACAAATCTATTATAACACTCTATATAGGGTTTGTAAACCTATAAAATACAATATCATGTGTCTGAAAGCAAATGGGAAAAGAGGAAAAAAGACAGACAAATAGGATGAAAATCGTGGTATTTTTGTGAACTTTTACAAATGCCCTTTATTTTTTTCGGTGTTTATGGTATAAATTAAACTATGTGTATATTTATATATAGTACAAATATAAGATACGATGTATAGAAGGGATTTTGATGATGAAGAAACAAAAAGTTGGTGCTATTGTATTAGCCGGAGTGATGATGCTTGGTATGACAGGTTGTGGGAACAGTAAGGCAAAGGCTTACAGCAAATATGTAACATTGGGAGATTACAAAGGAATTGAATATACAGAAACAGTTGCTGATGTTACGGAAGATGATATTCAGCAGAAATTAGATTCTTTTGTGGATGGTCTGGCAGAGACAAACGAGATAACGGACCGTGCAGTAAAAGATGGCGATATCGTTAATATTGATTATGTAGGAACTATGGACGGAAAAGAGTTTGATGGCGGAAGTGCTACCGGACAGGATCTGACAATTGGTTCAAAATCATTTATTGATGGATTTGAGACCGGTTTGATCGGTCATAATATTGGAGATGAAGTTTCCTTGGATTTGAAGTTCCCTGATCCATATCCGAATAATACGGATCTTGCCGGTAAGGATGTGAATTTCAAGGTAACGATCAATAAGATTTCTGTCAAGACCACACCGGAGTTGACGGATCAGCTTGTGAAGGATAACACAGATTACGATACAATTGACGCATATAAGGAATCTGTCAAGGAAGATTTGGAGAAATCAAACAAGGCAAGTGCTGAGAAACAGGCAGAGAGCGATATATTTGATAAGGTTGTAGCGAATTGCAAGATCACAGGTTATGATGAAGATGAAGTAAAGCAGTTAGTAGACGAGGAATTCACAAACTTTAAGAATACAGCTAAGAATTATGAGAGTTATGGATATTCATATGAAGATGTATTGTCTATGAATGGTTATGATTCAGAAGATGCGTTAAAGACCGGTATTACAGAATATGTTAAGAAATATCTGGATCAGAAGATGGTATTGTACTGTTTGGCTGCAAAAGAGGGAATTAAGGTCAGCAGTGAAGAGACAGATAAGAAGGTTCAGGAGTATATGGATACCTACAATGTGAAGACAAAGGATGAGGTATATGATTACTTCGGAGATGATTACTTTGAGGTTGCAGTTCTTTCTGAGAAGGTTATGGATTTCCTGAAAGAGAACGGAAAGCTGGTTGACAGTACGGAAGCAGATTCGGAAGATGCCCAAGCAGATGGCAAGGATACAACTGAGGCAGCCACAGAGGAAAAGAAAGCGGATAGCGAGGATACAACAACGGAAGCTGCAACTGAAGATACAGAAGCAACAACCGAAGCGGAATAAGGGATATCAAAAGATGAGCTACTGACTAATGATGCGTCAGCAGCTCATTTTTCGTTGACATCATTTGTGCGGTCATGTATAATAGTAGAACGAATGCGAATGCATTAATTTAATAGGATGGAAGGGCGAGTCAGATGGCAGAGAAGAAGAATCTTTTGACCGACAAAGGTCTTAAAAAGTTAGAGGATGAGTTACAGGATTTACGAGTAGTCAAACGTAAAGAAGTTGCACAGAAGATTAAGGAAGCAAGAGAACAGGGTGACTTATCAGAGAACGCAGAGTATGATGCTGCAAAGGACGAGCAGAAAGATATCGAAGCAAGAATTGAGGAATTAGAGTCAATTCTTAAGAATGTAGAAGTTGTATATACGGATAATGTAGATAGTGAGAAAGTTAACGTTGGTTGTGCAGTAACCGTTCGTGAGGTGAAGACAGGCAATGTTGAGATATTTAAGTTAGTAGGTTCTACTGAGGCAGACATTTTGAATAACAAGATTTCAAATGAGTCGCCGGTGGGAGCTGCATTGATGGGTGCCAAGGCAGGAGCAAAGGTTACGGTAGAGGCACCGAACGGATCATTCCAGTATGAGATCTTAGACATTAGTCTGGATGAAGAATAAGCAGATGAGAATGTTAGGGGATGGTGAATGCTATCCCCTCTTTATATGTGAATTAGGAAGGTGAGTAAGAAAAGTGGCAGAGAAGAATCAGGGTAACCAGCAGAAGGGAACACAGGATATTAACCAGTTATTGAAGGTAAGACGGGAGAAGCTTGCAAATTTACAGGAAGCAGGAAAAGATCCGTTTCAGATAACAAAGTATGATCAGACACATCATACATCTGATTGTAAGGAATTATATGAAGCACACGAAGCCGAGTTGTTAGCAGGCCGAGTTGCTCCGAATACAGAAGGATTGGATGAGAAAGAAGCAAGAGAAGTGATCACTGCAGACTACAACGAGAGACGCGAGATCATGGATGCACAGCCGATCAATGTATCGATCGCAGGTCGTATGATGTTCAAGCGTGTGATGGGTAAAGCTTCCTTTTGTAATATCAAAGATCTGAAGGGCGGTATTCAGGTATATGTTGCTAGAGATGCAATTGGCGAGGATGCTTATGCAGACTTTAAGAAGTCAGATATCGGCGATATCTATGGTGTGAAAGGATATGTGTTCCGTACCAAGACCGGAGAGATTTCCATTCATGCTGTTGAGATGACACTTCTTTCAAAGAGTTTGCAGGTACTTCCGGAGAAGTTCCACGGTCTGACTGATACAGATACCCGTTATCGTCAGAGATATGTTGACCTGATCATGAATGATGAGAGTAAGGAAGTATTCATTAAGCGTTCGAAGATCCTGAAAGAGATTCGTAATTTCTTAGCAGACAGAGATTTCATGGAAGTAGAGACACCGACTTTGGTATCCAATGCCGGTGGTGCTGCTGCAAGACCATTTGAGACACATTATAATGCATTAGATGAAGATGTGAAGCTGCGTATTTCTCTGGAGTTATATTTGAAGAGACTGATCGTTGGTGGATTAGAGCGTGTATATGAGATCGGTCGTGTATATCGTAACGAGGGTGTGGATACCCGTCATAATCCGGAGTTTACATTGATGGAGTTATATCAGGCATATACCGATTACGAAGGTATGATGGAGCTGACAGAGTCTATGTTCCGTTATCTTGCTGAGAAGGTATGTGGTTCTACGAAGATCTCTTACAACGGTGTAGAGATTGATCTTGGTAAGCCGTTTGAGCGTTTGACAATGAACGATGCGATCAAGAAATATGCAGGTGTTGACTTTGATAGTGTTGAGACGGATGAAGAGGCAAAGAAGCTTGCAGACGAGCACAATATTGAGTATGAGGAGCGTCATACCAAGGGTGATATCGTGAACTTATTCTTTGAAGAGTTCTGCGAGAAGAATCTGGTACAGCCAACCTTTATTATGGATCATCCACTTGCTATCTCTCCACTTACAAAGAAGAAACCAAGCGACCCGACAAAGGTAGAGCGTTTCGAGTTGTTCTGTAATACATGGGAGATGTGTAATGCATATTCCGAGTTGAATGATCCAATCGATCAGAGAGAGCGTTTTGCACAGCAGGATGCCAATGCAGCCGCCGGCGATGACGAGGCAGAGCATACAGATGAGGATTTCT
>HF987825.1:336-1126 GCA_000431135.1 Clostridium sp. CAG:590 | reverse complement strand
CGTTACTTACGCTGTGCAAAGGTGTAATAGTTCTTGGAGTTGTTCGTACACATAATGAACACTTGCACACCGAACTTCATTCCGTCCAATATTTCCAAAATACTGAGTGGATGTAACAACCTTACCATCTACACAGAATCCAAAACAAACCATTCCAATCGGTTTCTCCTGCGTTCCACCTGTAGGTCCTGCTATCCCGGTGATACCAACACCAACTTCCGAATGTGCCTGCCGTGCCACTCCTTCAGCCATCTGATACGCAACCTGTTCGCTCACAACGCCAAACTCTTCAATCGTTTCCGGTTTTACTCCCAAATACTGTATCTTTGCCTCATTTGCATAGGTTACAAAACTTACATCTAACACTTTGGATGCATCTGCCACATCCACTAGTGCCGCAGCCGCCTTACCACCTGTGCATGATTCCGCAAAGGAGATATGCCACCCTCTGGCAATCAACTGTTCTACTACTTGTTCCGGCATGTTCTCGCTTCCTTCCTGACATTTCTACTGTCGTAAACTTCACACAAAGCTAACGTTTCGGTGCTTCTTGCTTAAATTATACGGACGCAAAATGCCCCTGTCAAGGTAACGGCTCCATTTCCCATATAACCACTTTCCTGCACAACAAACTGTCATATTCCATCTCGTATTACAGCCCTTATTCTTATCTGCTATTATCCGGTTATCGGCTTATACTAATACTAAGAAACACACAGTGTGATCAAACAAGGAGGTTCTATACATGATAGTTCCATTCGTTGCAAGCCTTACCCACAACTCTCGGATC
>HF987825.1:0-293 GCA_000431135.1 Clostridium sp. CAG:590 | reverse complement strand
ATCATCCTCACCGGCGGTTTATGGAGCCTTGATTGGCAAAACGTTTCAAAAAAAGTTTACTAAAATTAAAAAAATCTGAAACAATGTTTCATTTGATTGAAACATTGCTTCAGATTCTACATAATGATCAGATCTCTCCGGAAAGCCCCCACAGCTTATCCCTGCCAATCTTCTCATATTCTGCATTCAGCTTCATATTACTCTCATAATTCAGGCTGAATTCCATACCGTAAAAAATATCTAATATATATTTTACCGAAGAAAAAAAGGTTGACATCCCATCTTCTGGCAAA
>HF987824.1 GCA_000431135.1 Clostridium sp. CAG:590 | reverse complement strand
TGTCCTATACTTGACACATCCACATGTATGCCGTCATACCTATTGTACAAACATGGCTAAGTCCGGAATGAATCCTAAGGCTTTACAGTACCTTATGGGGCACTCTGATATAAGTGTGACACTTAATGTTTATACCCATGTTAAGTTCGAGGATGCCAAGGCTGAGATTGAAAGAATTGCAAATGTCTAATCCATTTACCGTGTAAAATACCGAGGTGTAAAGGCGATATTTTTACACCTTATTTTACACCTTTTGCTTACAAAACTATGCCATGTTATACCAATATATGCCAAGTTAGCAGAGTATAAAAATGGCTGAAACACTTGAAAATAAAGGAAAAAGCGTATGATTAGAGTCTTATTCATCTGCCACGGCAACATCTGCCGTTCCCCCATGGCAGAATTTTTACTAAAAGATATAGTAACCAAACGCGGCATCGCAAACCAATTCTACATCGCATCTGCGGCAACGAGTACGGAAGAGATCTGGGGCGATGTTGGCAATCCGGTGCATCCGGGAACTAAGAAGAAGTTAGCGGAGCACGGCATTTCCTGTGAAGGAAAACGTGCCGTGCAGATTACCAAAGCGGATTATGCAAAGTATGATTATCTGATCTGCATGGATTCTATGAATCTGCGGAATGTAGCGAGAATTTGTGGCAGAGATAAAGATGAGAAGATCTATCGGCTGTTAGATTTTACGGATGATAAGAGAGATGTAGCAGATCCATGGTATACAGGCAATTTTGACAAAACGTATGAAGACATCATGAAAGGTCTGGATGGCTTTTTAGAATACTTATCCCTTGATTAAAATGTGAAGAATATTTAAAATATGGGCAATGCCGTCAAAATGTGCATAGTTTGACGAACTGATGTGAGGGTTGTGCTTTTTGTGTTTTTCGAGTACAATAATGCATATATGATTTGTTTGAATGGTAGAAAGAGCGGAGGTGAGATCTTATGATGAATGCAATTGGTATGAGTAATCGATATGCGATTCCGATTTCTAATGTCAACACAGTAACACCGGTGTATACTGATAATACGGTATTTAGTTCACGCAAGGTTTCGCCGGTGGAGTGTCAGACGTGTAAGAACCGGAGATATCAGGATGGTTCGGACGAGATGGTATCCTTTAAGACGCCGGGGAAGATTTCGCCGGAGGAATCTTATGCTAAGGTAATGTCACATGAGAAAGAGCATGTGGCTAATGCAATCGCTGAAGGAAATGAATCAAACAAAGAATTAGTGTCGACCACGGTTTCACTTAAGACCTCTATTTGTCCGGAATGTGGACGTGCGTATATTTCGGGAGGTACAACGACAACACTGATGAAGACATATGGTAAAGACCCGTATAGTCAGAATCAGAAAGCATTCGAGAAGGAAGCAGCTACGGGCAATCGGATTGATTATGTAGCCTGATTCATACCGTGCATAGCAGATATAATATATAGAGAACAGGAGTATAGAATGAGTTACGCAGATGATTTATTTATTAAAATGTGTACGGATATCATAGAGAATGGATATAGCACAGAAGGAGAGAAAGTAAGACCCAAATGGGAAGATGGCAGTTATGCATATACGATTAAACAGTTTGGTGTGGTGAACCGATATGATCTGTCAAAGGAATTTCCAGCACTTACCTTACGCAAGACTTATGTGAAGTCTGCAGTAGATGAGATGTTATGGATCTGGCAGAAGAAGTCGAACAATATTCATGATCTGAAAAGTCATGTCTGGGATGAATGGGCAGATGAGACGGGTTCTATTGGTAAGGCGTATGGCTATCAGATGGGTGTCAAACATCAATATGCAGAAGGAATGATGGATCAGGTGGATCGTGTAATCTATGATCTGAAGAACAATCCTTACAGCAGAAGGATTATGACGAATATTTATGTGCATGCAGATCTGCATGAGATGAATCTATACCCATGTGCATATAGTATGACATTTAATGTAACGAAGAAACCGGGGCATGATAAGCTGACATTGAATGCAATACTGAATCAGCGGTCGCAGGATATTCTGGCTGCGAACAACTGGAATGTGGTACAGTATGCGGTACTTGTGTACATGCTGGCACAGGTATGTGATATGGAACCGGGCGAGCTTGTACATGTGATTGCGGATGCGCATATTTATGACAGGCATATCGATATTGTAAAGGAACTGATCAAGAGACCGACGTATCCGGCACCAAAGTTTCATTTGAACCCGGAAATTAAAGATTTTTATCAGTTTACAACCGATGATATTGTGATTGAGGATTATCAGGCGGGAGAGCAGATCAAGAATATTCCAATCGCGGTGTAGAGGTTCCATACACAGATCGATGAGAGTAGGAATGAATATAGTTTGTTGATCGAGAATTACGGATATATAGAATGGGATTAAGTTAGGAGAGATAACATGCAGTTAATCGTAGCGGTAGATGAGAATTGGGCAATTGGTAACGGCAATAAGTTGTTGGTGCGAATTCCGGAAGACCAGAAGTTCTTCCGTCAGACAACAATGGGAAATGTTGTGGTGTTAGGACGAAAGACATTGGATGAATTTCCGAACGGACTTCCATTAAAAGGACGAAAGAATATTATTTTGTCAAGAGATGAGAATTATCAGGTACAGGATGCTACGGTGGTACATTCCAAGGAAGAACTGTTACAGGAATTGCAACAATATGACAGTGATCAGGTGTTCATTATCGGTGGAGAAAGCATTTACCGGATGATGTATGAATATTGTGACACTGCACATGTGACAAAGATACAGTATGCATATCAGGCGGATAAATATTTCCCTGATTTAGACAAAGAACAGAATTGGAGTATTGTTGGAGAAAGTGACGAGCAGACATACTTTGATCTGGAATATTATTTTTACAAATACCACAATTCAAATCCCAAATCTCTTTTAGAAGAGTAATATTAAGAAGGAAAGACTTCGGGCAGAGAATGATTCTTGTCTGAAGTTTTTTGTATTTGTAACATTTGTACAAAATATCCTAGAAAAAACTACACAATTTATAAAAAATGCTTTGTTAATAGAATAAAGTGTGTTATAATCAATTCTAGATTTTAATATTTGGAGGATGTACATGATGGGTGAGATTATGTTAACAACTGGTAGTGGATTTGAGGGATATGAAGTAGTAGAATATTTGGGATTTGTCAATGGACAGATTGCACTTAGTTCTAATTTCTTTAAAGATTTATCTTCGAATCTTGCAGAGTGGACAATGCAGGAGAGTACAACTGTAACCAATAAGTTGGAAAGTGCAAGTGAGAATGCCGTCGAGAATTTAACACAGGTAGCAAAGAAAAAGGGAGCGAATGCGGTTATTGGTGTAGAATTGAACTATACCGGTTTTTCAAATAATACGATCGGTACGGTAGCTTCCGGAACGGCTGTTAAGATTCGCAAAAAAGAGCCGATTCATAAGATTACAGCATCTAAGATTTTTGTAAGCAATTATTATAACATGTTGATGCCAAGACCGGTTGAGGTAACACTGGCAGGCGAGGACAACATTGTTAAGATTTCTCCGTTGTTCTACAATTACAATCAGGATGAGATCAAGGCGGTGCGGTGTGACATTGAACTTACAAACTATTATGAAGAGAAATTACTTTTACAGGGAATTGATTTTGTATTTGAGAAGAACAATGTAACAAAGCTTCGTGCGGATTTTGTAGAATGTAAGCTTCCGATGAAAGATATTCCGTTGATCAAAGATGTCAAGGTATATGTTAAGAAATATGTAACGGCTAAGGGCGTATTTGCTCCGGATGCAGATCCTGTTGATGTAACTCTTTCTAAGAGAAGTTTAGAAGGTC
Source organism: Clostridium sp. CAG:590 (assembly GCA_000431135.1). Taxonomy (GTDB): domain Bacteria; phylum Bacillota; class Clostridia; order Lachnospirales; family Lachnospiraceae; genus CAG-590. The sequence goes on along the minus strand of HF987824.1, from coordinate 6,251 downwards.
TGAAGGATAAGAGAGGCAAAGATGCCGTTGAACGTTATAAGTCAGATGGAACAACCTGGTTATGTAACTGTGGTTACATCAATGCAGCAGGTGATGAGGAATGTGCAATCTGCGGAAGAAAAGAAGAGGACCTTCGTGTAAATGTCGGATTCAATTACGAAGAGATGTGTGACCGCATGAAGAGCTGTGAAGATGTTGCGGCAATGAAGGACATCTTGATGGAGTATATCAAAAAGGGTTCCATCGACGCAAAGTATCGTATGGAATTGCTTGAGATTATGGAGTCTGGACTTCAGTATGAGAAGACAAGAGGCGACATGAGAGGTACTGTATTAGATAAGGTATTGAAGGTATTTGAGAATTAGTGCATACATAGTATGGGGTGTATGAGATCATTTTGGAAGGTGGCTGGACATCAATTCGGTCACTTTCCTTGTGTTGGTGATTATCCGGCAATTCGGTCATGGAGAGAAAGAATAACGATAATGTAAATTCAAAGGGGAAAAGAAAGGCAGAGCAATGAAGACAGATACAGTTATTTTTGATTTGGATGGAACATTATTAAACACGTTGGAGGATTTGGCAGACAGTACCAATTACGCAATGCGGGCATTCGGACTAAAGGAACGCTCCATAAATGAGGTTCGAAACTTCGTGGGGAATGGTGTGGATGTTTTGATTGAACGGGCTGTGGAAGGAGCAATTCCCAAAGAGCAGGAGTTAGAATGTCTGGACGTATTCAAACAACATTACAGTAAGAATATGGATAATAAGACCAAACCGTACGATGGTATTATGGATGTAATAAAAGAATTGTTGAAACGGGGATATCACATTGCAATCGTATCAAACAAATTTGATGCAGCGGTAAAAGGGTTGAATGTTGATTATTTTGAGGGACTATTTCCGGTTGCAATCGGTGCATCTGATACAGTAGCCAAAAAACCGGCGCCGGATTCCGTGATCAAAGCCTTGCAGGAATTGCATAGTGACAAGGAAAGAGCTGTATATGTAGGGGATTCGGATGTAGATATTATGACGGCAAGGAATTCGGGATTACCATGTATCAGTGTAACGTGGGGGTTCCGCGATGAAGAGTTACAGCGGTCAATGGGTACGGATTATATCATACATAAACCGGAAGAATTGTTGGATGTATTAGACGGGAGGAACCGGGGAGAGTGTTAAACCGAATCGTAACGCTTTTGTATGAAAAAGGATATCGCCCATTTCGTGAACAGGATGGAAGTGTACTGATAAGAGATGCAGGTGATGTGATCTATGTTGTGGCACTTAGTACATTTCGACCGGATGTTACATCGCAGAGATATCAGGATGCAGATGCAAGGGTTGTGTTCAATGTGTCAGCTCAATATCATAAAACAGTGAAAATCCTGAATCTGGTGGCAGTGGAGAATGGGATGTTTGAAGAACCTGCCATGCAGTTTGTGGAGCAGTTAGATAATGTGTGGTTTGTTGCAAAAGACACAGGAAAAATTTATGTGTTTGAGAATCAGCCGCAGCAATTCGATGATTTATATACATACATAGAGCAGGGAATATACCGAAAAAGAACATCGAATACCACGTTTTCACCTACGCCTGTTAATTTAACAATTGTGGCATTGAATGTGTTATATTTTATCGCAATCGTTGTAATCAATGGCAGTTATAGTGCAATCTATGATTCAGATATTATGCTTCGTATGGGGGCACTCAATTATGAGTCTTTTATATCGGGAAAATGGTATGAGATTATTACATCATTGTTTATGCATTTTGGAATCGGGCATTTGTTTAATAATATGCTGTTGCTTGTCTATGCAGGCTGCCAGTTAGAGAAGATCATTGGAAAGATTCCGTATTTTATTCTTTATATTGCATCCGGTATTTGTGGGAATGTTGTATCATTGTGGTATTACCACAGTATCGGAGAATATGCGGTTAGCGCGGGTGCTTCCGGAGCGATTTTTGGCGTGATCGGAGCATTACTGGTTGTGTTATTCATAAATCGGACAAAAACGGCAGAAACAACACCGAAACGACTGCTCTTTTTGGCATTTATTACTATTTATTATGGAATGACTACGATCGGGGTTGATAATGCTGCACATATTGGCGGTTTTATTTGTGGAATAATTGGTGGTTTTTTATTGTCAAAGGTTTCGCAATATGGTAAACTAGAAGAAGTGAGCTAGTTTTGGAGAGGTGAAATTGTGAGTACGGGAATTAGTATATCTAGTATCAATCGAATAAAGGAATTGGCTGATGAGAAGAGATTTGCAGAAGCACTTGAGATATTGGATACCCAGAATCTGGATAAGTCGATCAATCCGCAGTTTTTGAGAATCAGCGGAGAGATCTTTCGTGAGAATAAGCGTTATTATGATAGCAGAAAATATCTTATAAAAGCGCATCAGATGTCACCGCAGGGAACCCGTATTATTTCGGAACTGATTCAGTTATATTTGGAACTGGGCTATTATACAAGAGCACAGAAGTATTATGAGGAATATATGTTTTATGTATCTCCGGAAGATGTGCAGAAAGATTATGTCGAATATATAATGAAGAAGGCACAGGGAGCAGATATCAAAGAGATTGCCTCCGTTTTGATTCCGATCCTGGAGACTATGCCGGAAGACCGGTGGAATTTTGAAGCGGTATTGCTTTATGACAAGATGAACCGCAAAGATAAGGCACTTGAGGAATGCCAGTATATATTAGAGCATTATAAGGATTCTATTTATGTAGAACCTGTTATACAATATATAGATGACCAATTGGATGTGGATACATATTTTATGCAGTATCCCAAAGAGGAACAGACAGAAGATACAGAACTGTTTGGAGATTTGATCGGGCAGGAGGATGCCATTTTAGAGGCGGATCATTTACGGATGTACCCACCGGAAGCAAGAATTATGGTGGAAGCCGATGACAAAGATGGAATAGATGCCAAGCCAGTCAAAGAAAAGAAGAAAAAGAAGAAATCCAACCGCAAAAAGGCAGCGAAAGAAGAAACGACAACCGTTCAGTCGGATAATGAAGATGCGACAGCCGTTGTTACAGAGACAGAGAAGGATACATCACAGCAACGCACGGATGGGCAGGCAACAGAAGCATCTGTGCCGGAAACAAAAGAGAAAGAGACACAATCTGAACAGACACCGGAACAGTCCGTTCAAGAACAGGAAAAGAGTTCAGAGGAACAACGGAAAGAAGAACGGGAGATTGCTTTAGACAAGATCTTATCGAAAAAGGTTGACAAAGATAAGATCCGGGAGACGGCGAAGCATGTTGCACAATCTGTAAAAGATATTGATACATCAAAAACGAAAGAACAGGTGAAGAATGTTGCAGGCTCGTTGAAAGATAATGTTGCGAAAGCAACAGAGACATTGAGTGAAGCTGTTGGTGCGAAGATATCCATTGATTCCGAATTGTTAGAACCAATGTCAGAAGAGTTTGTGGATGGAATTATTGAAGGTGTTTTAGAAGCACCGAAGAAGACGGTTGGAGAAGTTGTTGTAAATGAGGAATTGGATGCATTGATTCCGGATTCACTAGAGGCGATTTCCGAGCAGGAAGCGGCAGAATTAGAGGCGAAGAAAGAAGCCGAGGAACGTATGGAGTTAGAAGCATTGGAAACATCCATGCGTTTGGAAGAAGAGAAGAAAGAAGCCAGACTTCGGAAGAAGAAACAAAAGGCGGTTGCAGCAGAACAACAGGAGACAACAATTTCCGAACAGCAGACACAGGAGCCTTCTGTGGAACAGGAAATGGAAGAGGAAGAAGTGGTTGTACAATCCGGTGTAGTTGCAGAAAAGATCGCAACAGTATCTTTCGAAGAACTCAAGGCAAGATTCTTAGAAGAAATGCAGGAAGAAAAACCATTAGATTCATTAGGATTTATGTCGGTTGTTCAATCAGATGTAGACAGTGCGATGAAGGAAAATATTCCACAGGAAGCTGAGATTCTTCATCAGATGATTGACAATAAGGAGTTTTATTCAGGAGAGGATTCCAAAGAGTTTGAATCGTTGGAAAGTTATGAAGGGGATGATTTTGAAGTTGAAGATTATTCATTCGTTTCATTTGGTTCTTCGGATAAGACAGAAAAAGAAATGTCACTGGTTGAAGAGAATTATGACGTAGAAGACATTTTTGCGGAAGAACCGATCGTTGATTTTGATACGATCATTCCTCCGGTAGAGATGGATACTTGGGAGGATGTTTCAGAGGAGATACATACAGAACCGATTCCGTTGCAACAAGAGCCGGAAGTAGAAACACAACCGGAGATCCGGGAGAATTCAGAAACTAATCCGGCAGACGTGACGATGACAGAACCGGTAGTAGAAATGGAACAATCGGATGTGATAGCGCCGGAACCGGAGACGGAACAGGCGGTTGTAATGGCGACGGAAGAAGAACCTGAAGAAAGTAATGCGGAGCCGGAGAATCAGGTCATTGAGACAGCTGTATCTGATGAAATACCGGGAGAAGATATATCAGACGGGCAGATCGTACAGGAACTTGTTAATGACAGGCCAGATAGGGAACAGATTAGAATCCGAATTGTTTTAACAAAAGAGATGATTCAAGGTTTGTCGGTGCTGAAAGAAAGTAGATGTTAAGATATGGGGATTCAGTTAAAAGGTGGAAATAGCGGTAATAAGAACCGTACCAATAATATGAATAGCAACGCTTTCGGGTCGGGAGAGTTAGAAGAAACACCGCAGATGAAAGAACTTCGCATGAAACGGGAGGCGGAGGTTGCAGCTGCAAAAGAGGCGCTGGCAAAGAAACAGGAGGAACAGCGATTAAAAGCTTTGGCTTTTGAACAAAGAGATGCAGCGAAGAGACAAAGGGAAGAGGAAGAACAGATAAAGAAAGATCCCAAACTTGCAGCAGAGCGAGAAAAGAGACTTGCGGCAGCAAGGGCTGAGGAAGAACAGAGAGCTAGATTTAAAGCAGAAGAGAAAGCTAAGATTGAGGCAGAAAGGCGGGTGCAGGAAAAGAAAATGGATCAAACAGAGGCATTAATTGCAGCAATCAGAGCACAAGTGGAAAAAGAGAAAGCGGCGAAAGTGGCAGCAACACAAAAGGAAGAAGAAAAGAAGATGATGTCCGGACAATCATCATCAAATAATAATAGTGCAAAACCACATTTTCGTACTATATCGCCGGAAGAAATGGCCAAATTGGAAGAAAAGAAGCGGATGAAAGCCGCGGGTATTACTCCAACGGAAGAAAAGAAGACGGAGAAGGAAAAGCCAAAGGCTGCACCGACTGGTCTGGATGGTTTATCAGGCGGTATTTCCGGTGGACTGGGAGGTCTTGGAGGAGGCCCGAGCCTTTCAAATCCAAATGGAAATGGACCAAGTTTATCGAACCCGACAAAGGGTCAGGAGACATTGAGTAGTACTCATGGCGGTGGATTAGGAATTGATATTACGGCCATGGAGAAATCAAGTATTTCAATTGGTGCTGAGGAGAGTACGGTTGCACTTGATACAGAGAAGATCAATGCGGCTGTAGAAAAATCAAAAGAACCTTTAAAACAGGATACACCGGTAAAAGCACCGGAGCCGAATAATAATGTGAAAGTGACAAGACCTCATGCACCTATACCGGAACCTGTACAGGTGGTTGGAGGGGCAAGCACAATTATTGTTGATGACGGAAAGAGTAATTGGGGAGACTCAGGTGAGCAGGAAGAAGTAAGCTGGGTATCTTCCGGTGCGGAACCGCAACATGTTCAACCACAGAATGAAAATGCAAAGAAAGATATGTTTGTAGATGAAAACGGGGATGTTATCAGTGTCGTTCCTGTAAGACAAAGGCCAGTAGAGGAAAATGATGTTCAAAGTGCATATAATATTGACTTTGATGATGACGATGATGACATCATGAGTTTTTCAGCGTCTTCTGATTCGGCAGAAAAAGAAGAAGTTGCCCGTAAAGCAGAGGAAGAGAGAAAACGTGCAGAAGAAGAGGCCAGACATCAGGCTGCTGAAGCTGCACAGAAAGCGGAAGAAGAAGCGCGTCGTGCAGAGGAAGAGAAAAAACGTCAGGCTGCTGCAGAAGCAATGAAGAAAGCGGAAGAAGAGCAGAGACGGATTCGCGAGGCAGAGATAAAAGCACGCGAGATGGAAGAGGCACGGAAGAAAGCGGAAGAAGAAGCCAGACAGAAGGCAGAAGAGGAAGCAAAACGAAAAGCGGAGGAAGAAGCAAGAAGAAAGGCT
>HF987823.1:58247-60549 GCA_000431135.1 Clostridium sp. CAG:590 | reverse complement strand
CCGTTACTTACGCTGTGCAAGGGTTTAGATTTGGAAGGTGTGTAGATATTGTTCAATAGTGCGGTGTGCACGCTCATATTCCTCATGCAGATGCGGATGTTGTGCAATCGCTTCCTCGATCCGCCCATCTTTACATGCATATTCCTGTGCTTGTGCAATCGCCGCCAACTCTTCGATTCCTAAACTACGCATACCTCCCTTTAATGCATGAACCCGAATCGTATATTCTTCCCAGTCCTGTTTATCAAAACATTCCTGTATCTCATTCCAGCGATCTTCTTCTAACTCAATACAATATTCTAATAATTCCTTGAACAGATCTCTCTGTCCACCCATATTTACATCTATTACCGCTTCATCTATGTGCATTGGTTCAAATCGTTCTGTTTTATCATCTGCGTTCGCCGAAGCCGGTCTGTTTGTTGGTAATAATTCGTTATCTTTTTCCTTCTGCTTTGTCTCTTCTATATCTCCAAAATCCGGCACCTGCTTTCGGTCTGCCTCGTCAATCAATTCAATCTTCGTACCCGGAAGCCATCTTCGCAAAACCACATCAATCGATTTGAAACTGACCGGTTTTGCAAGAAAATCCTGAAAACCATTGTCTAAAAACATTTGTTTCGCATCATTTACAACATTTGCTGTTAACGCAATGATAGGAAGGTTCTTGCCATATTCTCCCCCGATCCGTCGTATGATCTGTGTTGCTTCTATTCCATCCATCTCCGGCATCATATGATCCATAAATACAATATCCATATCCTGATCTTTCAGTAATTCGATTGCCTCTTTGCCACTACGGGCAAGTACTGCATTCACTTCATATAATTTGAGAATTCCTTCCGCCACACGCAGATTGATCTCATTATCATCCACCACCATAACTCTCGCAAACGGAGCACGGAATCGAACCGTAACCTCTTTTTCATCAATCAACTGATTATAAAATGCTTCTCCATTTAAAGCGGATACGACATTAATGGAATAAAACGGTAAATGGATACCGTTAATATTCGTACCGAGTTGTAACGGATATTGTGGATCATGCATCACATACACATTGATATGCTTTGCTATCTGATCAAAATAATTACGTTGATCCGTATATTCTCCTGCACCTATAAATAAATGTGTCATTTCCCTTCGTTCAACTGCCCTCATCAATTCCACAAAATTGGTTATGGAACGGCATGGCACATTCAGACCTTTCCACATATGTTCATTTGCTATCTTATAATACTCATCGCCCTCACTTGGATACTGCTCTTTATCGCCATATAGAACGATCCTTATATCTCCTTCCGCCTTAAGTGTTAAAAATGGGCTTGCATCCGCTATCTTTTGCGGAATATCAATCGTCATCGTACTTCCCACACCATAATCACTGTCTATCCGGATATGACCATGCATCGCCTGTACTAACCGTTTGCAGATTGGCAGCCCCAGACCGGTTCCTTCAATAGACCGGTTCTTTTTGGTATCTAATCGATTGAACGTTTCAAACAAATGCACCTGATCCTCTTTTTTTATACCGATTCCAGAGTCCTTTACAACCATCCGTAACCAATTCTCTCCTTCTTTTTCATAGCAGGAAAGTTGAATAAAGATATAACCTTTCTCTGTAAATTTGACTGCATTTGTCACTAGATTCATTAAAATCTGACGATTTCTCAATACATCACCAACCAACTGCTTAGGCATTAGTGGACTGCAGTCGATGATAATCGCAATATCTTTATATCCACGTCGAAACATTGCTGTATTCACAACATCCTGTACAACAGATGCAATGGAATATGGTTCATATACAATATTCATCTTACCGGACTCAATCTTAGAGAAATCCAGAATATCATTGATAATACCTAACAGATTCTCCCCGGATGTCTGGATATTGTAACAATATTCCTTTACCTTATCATTCTCTTCGCTCTCCCGCATGATCAGCTCGCTCATTCCGATAATCGCATTCATCGGTGTACGAATCTCATGAGACATATTCGCAAGAAACTCATCTTTACTCTTCTGCGCTATATTAAGAAGTGCATTCTGCGTTTCTACTCCCTCCACCTTTTGCTGATACAACATGACCATAAAATTCTCTGTGATCAAAAATCCCTCACAGAACAACACAAGCATTATATAATATTGAATTGTAACCATACTGGTAATCACATCATATTCGGTGATCAATCCAAACACGATTGACAGATTTACCGCAATAATGAAATAAATGTTCACATGCATATCTCCATATATCGAGATCAACGCACCGGTAACCATATATACACAAATTCCACCT
>HF987823.1:17743-58207 GCA_000431135.1 Clostridium sp. CAG:590 | reverse complement strand
CTCTTCCGATCAAATGTGTAGCAAGCATCACACATACGATAAAACCAACCTGTGACCAGATGGGATTCCGGATTACAATCAGACAGATTGCCGAAAGTACCGACAAGCTTGCTGCATATGCAAGCACTACATACGCCACATCCGCGCCCGTATTGATTCCTGCGTATATTACATGTATCCCTACAAACAAAATGAATTCAATCATTTCAATCTGCATCAGTTGTTTTCGACTTACCACGCTTCATATCCTCCCATCATATACTTCTTTCTCTATTCTACATGATTCGACACAATTTTACCATATATTATCAAGAGGTTTTCCATTTTCTGCAAACGGAACATAATAAAAGCGGCTGCACATCACCGGATTTCTTATCCTGTAATTGGCAACCGCCTTCCTTTTATAATATTCTGTTCTTTATCCCTTACCAGTTGTTTCTACGCATAAAGTGGATATTTATCTGTAATGGATTTGACAAGTTGCATTGCCTTTGCTTCATCCTTATCGATGACCGCCGCTTTGATTGCTTCCGCAATCGTAACCATATCCTCTTCATTTGCTCCACGAGTTGTAATGGCAGGTGTTCCAAGACGGATACCACTTGTAACAAATGGAGATTTTGGATCATTTGGTACGGTATTCTTGTTTGCCGTAATATGTACGCTATCCAATAATTTTTCCACTTCTTTACCGGTCATATCCAGATTCTGAAGATCAACCAGCATCAAATGATTATCCGTTCCACCTGATACAATATTGAATCCTCTTTCCATTAATGCATTAGCAAGCGTTGATGCATTCTTTACAACCTGCTGCTGATATGCTTTATATTCATCGGATAATGCTTCTTTTAAACATACCGCTTTACCTGCAATCACATGCATCAAAGGACCACCCTGAATTCCAGGGAATACTGCTTTATTAAAGTTATATTTCTCATTCACTTCGTTACTTGAAAGAATCATACCACCACGTGGTCCTCTTAATGTCTTATGTGTTGTCGTTGTTGTAACATGTGCATATGGGATTGGAGACATATGTAATCCGGCAGCAACTAATCCTGCGATATGCGCCATATCAACCATAAGCACGGCACCTACTTCGTCTGCAATCTCACGAAAACGTTTGAAATCAATCGCTCTTGCATATGCGGATGCACCAGCCACAATCATCTTTGGCTTGCATTCCTTTGCGATTCTCTCAACTTCATCATAGTCAATAAAACCGTCATCATTAACACCATAAGGAACAACATTAAAATACTTTCCTGACATATTAACCGGTGAACCATGTGTTAAATGTCCACCATGTGCAAGATTCATTCCCATAAATGTATCGCCCGGCTCCATAATTGCAAAAAATACAGCCATGTTAGCCTGTGCTCCGGAGTGTGGTTGTACATTAACATATTCACAGCCAAATAATTCTTTTGCTCTTTCTCTGGCTAAATCTTCCACTACATCCACGTACTGGCATCCACCATAATATCTCTTTCCCGGATAACCTTCGGCATATTTGTTTGTAAGCGGACTTCCCATTGCAGCCATAACTGCCTTACTTACAATATTCTCTGATGCAATCAACTCAATATTCTCATTCTGTCGATTGATCTCATCGGTCATAGCTGCTGCTACTTCCGGGTCTAATTTGCTAATTTCATCAAAACTATACATATTGCACCTCCATATTATATTTGTCCACAACTCACCTGTCGGCTTCGAGTGGCTCACGCCTCACATCTCATGACTTCGTCATTCGATGATACATATACCAACTCGCCTGTCGGCTCGTTGATGTGCGCTCGTCGAATACAGATTTTTGTGCAAGCACAAATCTGTGCTCGTCTCACGCATACACAAAATGACGGCGTTGTTAGCGCGCCGCCATTGTCACACATGTGTTATGTTGTTATCGTACACCATATTATTTAATTTTGCAAGCCCTCTTTGTAAGGTTCCGGTAATGGCATCCATGCAATGATTCCCCGATCCATCACTTCACGTCCATTCATCTCATGCACAAAGCCTCTCATTCGATAACTATAAGTTCTTACAAAACTACTCAGTCCGTCCGAACATATAAATGAATTATTTCTTCTAACTTCTTCTACTGACGGACCTCGTTCACTCCACAATATCCATTCGCTCATGCTTTCATTCCTTCCCATACATCATAGTAATATTCACACTTCCAATTATCATTTTACAATGTTTTCTAAAATTGTGCAACTATTATCGTACAAATTAGCACTTCACAAAATAAAAATCAGTATTCCTTTACCATTTCCTTCATGGCTTTTAATACCGTATCATATGTCTTAGAAGTCCAATGCAACCCATCTGATGCCACATATTCCGGTTTCAGATATCCATCATCTCCTGCAAGTTCCAAACACAAATCATAATAATATACATTCTTAAGCGGCACAATCTTGCGTTCCATCTTACGATTATAATAATTGATCGTATTCAGATTCACAGAAGATTTTTTCCCTACCGGACTGACACCTAACACAAAAATCTCAAGATTCGGATTCTTCTTCGTACAGGATTTCAGAATTGCTTTATAATAGCTGATCATATTATCCATCTGTTTTTCCGTCGGATTGCCTGCTAAGTCATTGACGCCCAACATGATAAACAAACGATCCGGATTATATTTTAGTAACTGTGTAAGCAGATCACTTTTGTAATAAGCCGACGTGGAGATTCCAACCTTGGCAAATACCTTCTGTTTATGATTGTCCGTAATCTTGCCATAATTGATCAGTCCGACCATCAAAGAATCTCCTGCATACGCTGTCTTCTTTACAATCTTACGCATCTTCTTTTTCATTGTCATGCTATATGGACTGTAAATGGTCTGTCCGTTTGCCGCATTTGTTCCCACAGCCCGAATCTTATAATAGTATGTCTTTAGCTGTTTACCTTTTTTATCCACATACGATGTCTTCTTTGTTGTGCCGATCCGTTTAAAGCCCTTCTTTTTCTTTGTAGAACGATACACCTCATATTTCTTAGCATTTTTAACAGGAATCCAGACCAGTCGGATCGTAGCTTTGGAAGTTGCAAATACGCTTCCCATTGCAGGCTTGTTTAACGTTCCTGTATTCATCTCCTTTGCATACGAAAGGCTCTGGAATGCCAATACAAGTATAAATGTAACTAACAATGTGCGGATCTTCTTCATATAAACAACTCCCTTCCGTCAAACTTCTTAATAATCCTGATATTCTACTTTTCCATCAGACCATGTAATAATGTAATATCCATGTCCGGAACCATCACAATCCTCTACTTTCTGCTTGGAAACAATGCGTCTTCTCTGCTTCGTTCCTTTGGTTACGACCTGCGATACCGGTTCCTTCAACATTTTTTCACTGACTGCTTTCCGGTGATCTTCTTTCCCATCGACATAAGTAACTTCATATGTTACCTCTTTCTCACCTTCCACACCCGGTGTCTTTTCTACACTCTCATCAGAATACATACTTCCGGAATATTCTACTTCTGTCTCAAACGGCACTTTTTCTTTTTCCACTACCTGCTTAACGGATACTCTTTCGATTACAACTTTCGTACCCTCGAATAGTTCACGTTCCATACCCGGTTTGACAATATCCTTTTTATCTACTGCAATACTCTGTTCCTCTAACAGATCTGCAACATTTTTGGCTTCCGTAAGATATTCTTTTGTCTCACCATCTACCTGGATCGTAACTGCCAGCCGGTGAATGACCTGAATCTCCATTCCATCCTCAAGATATGCATCCAGACTGTGGTTTACATAATCATGTTCTTTGAGTTCAACCCCTTTTTCATCTAACACATCCTGCACGGTTTTTCCTGTCATTTCCACTTTTTCCGTCTGGTCACCTTCCACTAACGTTACCGCTGCATGCCGTTCAATCTGAATCTCACTCTGATTCTTTACCACACTGTCCAATGCAGGCGTTACGGTATCCTTATCATCGACGGTTATCTCTGCTTCCTTCAACACCTCTGCAACCGTTGTGTTGCCCGCCACCAGAATCTCTGTATTCTGCCGTCCATCCATAATGTGTACCTGCGTATTCTTTGCACCGCAACCGGTCAACAATCCTGCCGCACACAATCCTAATAAAACAGGTATCTTTTTATATCTACTTTTCATTCTCTTGGTCCTCCTGTCTTACCCGGTCTGCCTGTGAATATTTTCCATTCTGTTCTACAATAACCGTAACATCGCCCTCTGTAAGCGTTGAATATCCGGTACTCTGTAATGACTCTTTATCTAAATATAACTGGTATCCATAATCTGTATCCACCGAGGAAGTTGTAAACGCTTCATATGTAACTGCCTTTTCTCCCTGTCCAAGGCGGATATAAATGATTGCGTCCTTTGCCGGTTTTTCCATTTGAACAGCTCCTGATACAAGATAATAATTCGTATCATCCTGTGACTCTTCTACCGTTACAGATGCCTGAACTTTTTTATCTTTCATTACATCGTCCGTGATCGTTATCTCCGGTCCCTGCATGATCGGAGGCATGGTCATAAACTCATCCATATTACGCTCTACCTTCTCCGCAATGACCAGATCCGGTTGACACGTCTTTATATATTCTGCAATACGATATGGTACACTCTTTGTAAATACTGCGTGTTCAAATTTCTGAGCCATAAGTGGCAACAACGTATTGCCAAATGAATCTCTGAACATCAGCAGATTCTTGTCCCCCTTCTTATTCTCCGTCTCTAAATAAGCAGCTTCTACATCCTGATCCTTACTTGTATAACTCCATGTTGATTCATACTGATATTCACTATTCCACTCCGGTACTGCGGTAAGTGGATAGATCATCTTATTCAGATCGCCGTATTCCTCTTTCTTACGAACAACATTTACATCTTCATAAGTAGGATGTTCCCATTGCATTGCATCCATCAAAGTGTTATACGCCAGCACAGCTCCTTTTTCGTTCCAATGAGAATCTCTTTTTAAGTAGAGCGTCTCCGGTTGACGTTCAAACGGTTCGAACAAGTTTACATAAGATAGTCCTGCCTCCACCATTGGCTTGGTTAACCTATCCATATTCTTTGTATCGCCTGCTTTGTAATTGAAATAATATGGCATATGCTCCCCATACAAAGAATTCTTATTCGGTGCCACCGTAAATATAAATGAGACACCCTGATCTTTTACATATTGCTGCAATAACGATAAATTATGCACCGTATCAAATACCTGACGATCATTCATTGTATCCTGTGCCAGATAATCATTGACCGTATCTGTATAATACAGCCATCCGTCGGTTCCGACTAACACGGTATCTACATTTGATACACGGAATATTTTGCTCTGAATCTCTGCATCCGCCGATACCAATTGCTGGCGAAATGCAAAATGATCTTCAAAATAAGCAGACAACTCATCCGGGAAATCCAGATTCACTTTTCCATCTTTGGTAACATCCGGAAACTGTGCCAATTGTTTATTCTCAGTTGTGGTTGTCGTCTTATAACATGTCATCCCTGCAAACGGAAGTACACAAATTATAAGACATATCACGATATATATAATATTACCTGTCTTTTTCATATGTGCTCCTCCTAAAATCTAAAGTAAATAAATGGATTATATGTACTGCCGGATAAGCGGATCATACACCATATCAGCAATACTGCCGAAGCAACATATAAAACAATCTGAACAGTCTTCCATTTTCCTGCCAATACTTCCGGTTGAACATTCTCACGAATATGATCCACAAGTTTACGAATCGGCGCTGCACCAATGATTCCGGCTGCAAGCATTACCAAAAACCATGGTGTCAACTGCTGCACCGCAAAACTCATGCTGGCCGGATCCATAGAAAATCCGGTAAACATCTGTCTGATCATAAACAATCCTTCTGTCAGTGTATCTGCCCGGAACATAACAAATCCCACACATACTACCAGCAACGTGTAGATCCTTGCAATCACCTTCGGTGCCTTTTTCACGATTGGACAATACGTCTCAAACAATAAGAACATTCCATGCCACAGACCCCATATTACAAATGTCCAATTCGCACCATGCCATAATCCGGTGAAGAAAAATACAATGATCCGGTTGATACAGGTTCGGGCAGTTCCTTTTCGATTGCCTCCCAGTGGGATATACAAATACTCTTTAAACCAGGTAGACAGTGAGATATGCCATCTTCTCCAGAACTCCTGGATACTGTCTGCTCCATACGGATATTGGAAGTTCTCTTTGAAATGAAATCCAAACATGTGACCTAAACCGATCGCCATATCACTATATCCGCTAAAATCATAATAAATCTGCATCAAGTAAGCAATTGCACCAATCCATGCCACTACAAAATTCACCTTAGAATGTGCTGCGGTAAATACATGATCTGCAACCAGACCTGCTGTATTGGCGATCAGCACTTTCTTTCCAAGACCACAGATAAATCTGCGAAGTCCCTTTGCAATCTCATCTGCATTCATCACACGATTCTCAATTGCTTCATTAATATCACGATACTTTACGATCGGTCCTGCGATCAACTGTGGGAAAAATGAGATATACAACAGAATATTAAAATAATTCTTCTGCACCTCTACACGCTCCCAATACACATCAATCACATAGGATAATGCCTGAAACGTAAAGAAAGAAATTCCGATTGGTAATGTAATTCCCGGCAGCGGAATGTTCGTTGATAATAATCCATTCACCGTATCCACTGCAAAGTCCGCATATTTAAACACGGCAAGCATTCCCAGATTCAACGCAACTGCCAGAACCAAAAATATCTTCTTTCCTTTTTCACCTTTTGCGATCAATCGTGCCATTCCGTAATTCATGAACGAACTGGCAATCATTAACAAAACATATACCGGCTCACCATATGCATAAAACAACAGACTCGCCACAATCAAAAGTGCATTTTTTACCTTAATGGATGGCAATAGACAATACAATGCAAAAACAACCGGTAAAAATACACATAAAAACTCCAGTGAACTAAAAATCATTGGATTCTCCCTCTTCTTTCTAATGTATTTTCCTATGTATCTTTCACTGTCTCGATCAGACCTTTAATTTATTCACTTTTACTAACTTTGCAGTCTTATATGTAGAATTATAATATTTGTTGTAGGATTTGGCTCTTGCAAATAATACATCATATACTCTTCCACCGATCTCTACCCATGCATGCTCTGAATCATCGCATAAGTAGACTTTGGAATATCCACACTCTTTTGCTAAATAGGCAAATGCACTACTATATGAAACACAGCAGCCCTTTCCCTTTTTAAATACATCATTGGCATAGTCCAGTTCCCAGTTTTTCTTTGTTCTGACTTTTGCAATAATACGATATCTCTTATACGGAGCCTTCATCGTCCAATCAAATACCTTTTTCAGTTTCTGTTGTTTGGTATCTGTCGCTTTTGTCTTCTTCCTGACAATCTTCTTTGCCTGTAACATTACCGCCAGTTTTTTCTTTGCTGCCTTGTTCACAACAGCAGCCCCATTCTTACCAAGCTTAATACCATCCACTTTTCCTTTTGTCTTCAAAACTCCGGTCTGACGATCTAAATAATAATATTTCTTGCCAACTTTCACCCAGCCTTTTTCCATCGCTCCGTTTTTGCCAAAATAATATGTTTTTTTATTTATTTCGACAAATTTTGACCGCACTTTTTGACCGGATGCATCCTTATAGTATGTTTCGCCCTTGTCTTTTACCCATTCTCCGGTAGACTTAACTTCCGTAGCCGCCTGTTCCGTAGATACCACCTTATCTGTAGCATGCACAGTAATACCCGTTAATGCCAATCCGGTGCCTAATGCAAACACACATACTGCTTTTTTGAAACCTCTTACCAGATTCGTTCTCATGTTTTTTCTCCTTTGTTCTATGTCATTATCACCTTATCCGATGACTTCTTTTTATCATGTAGAGTATAGCACCCAAGTCCCCTAAAATCAACGAATTCAAGCCATAATTTCCCTTAAATTTCTATTACATTTTTGTTACATAAATATTAAATCTTCAGTTTTCCAACCCGGTGCAATCCTGCGTTGCCATAACTCGAATTATAATACTTATTGTAATTCTTTGCCTCTGCAAACAATGTATCATATACTCTGCCATTTATCTCTGTCCATGCATGCCCTGTATCGTCACAGATATATACATTTTTGTATCCACATTCATGTGCCAAAAAAGCAAATGCACTCGCTTCCGACACACAACAGCCCTGTCCTTTCTTATAGATATCATTGGCAAATGTAATCTCCCAGCCTTTCTTGCTCTGCACAGATTTCAAAGTCCGGTATCTTTTATATGGATGTTTTAATACCCAGTTAAATACTTTCTTAAGCTTTTTCTGCTTGCTGTCTGTAGTCTTTGTATTCGCCTGCATGATCTTCTTGGCCGTGATCATCGTATCGATCTTATTCTTTGTGTAGGTCGACAGCTTTGCCGTCCCATCTTTTCGAATCTTAATTCCGTCTACTTTGCAATTAAATTTCTGTTTCCCCGTCTGCCGGTCAAAATAGTAGTAATTTCCTTTCTTTTTCATCCAACCCTTTTCCATAACACCTTTTTTATTGAAATAACAGGTGTTTTTCCCAACAGTAACAAACTTCTTCTTTGCCAGCTTACCGTCTTCATATTTATAATAAGATTTTCCTTTTTTCTTATAGATATGTCCTTTTTGTTCTTTTTCTGTTGTCTGGATCTGATCAACCCCCGATTGCTTTTCCTCTGCCGTGTTATCGTCCAGCCACTGCACAGCGGTTGTATTTTCTGTGCTATACGAAACACTATTTTCCTGTAATTCTGCTGCCTGCGCACCCTCTCCCGGCACCACAAGCATTCCTGCCACCACTACCGCCGTAAGTAATATTGCAGCGGACTTTCGTAAATTTCTCATACTCTCTTTCTCCCTTTGTTTGATCTGTATCTCATAAATTCATATGATGACTGCATTGTAGCACAAATATTATCTTGTGTGGGCGGTTTGGAACAAACAACATCATAAACAACCGAAATTATTTAAAAAAAGCAAGTTATCCACAATTGGGATAACCTGCTTTTTTTGCTATTCTTACGAAGCAATCAACTGATCATCTTTGACATCAATCGTGATCACATCCTGTGCCCCGACATTACCTGCCAAAATCAACTTCGCAACTAATGTATCAACATTCTTCTGAATATAACGTTTCAATGGACGTGCACCGTAAACGGCATCATAGCCATGATCCATAATATAATGCTTTGCCTCATCCGTAATCTTCAATGTCAATTCCTTATCTGCCAGACGCTTATTCAGATCGGTTACAAGCAGATCAATAATGTTACCAATATTGTCCTTGGTTAATGGCTTAAACATAATCGTCTCATCTAAACGATTCAGGAATTCCGGTCTGAAATGCATTCTCAGATCTTCCATGACTTTATTCTTTGCATCCTCTGTGATCTCACCATTTTCACCAATACCATCCAACAGATAAGATGATCCAATATTCGATGTCATGATCAATATAGTATTCTTAAAGTCAACCGTCTTGCCCTTGGAATCTGTGATACGACCATCATCCAATACCTGTAACAACACATTGAATACATCCGGATGCGCCTTCTCGATCTCGTCAAACAAAACAACCGAATATGGTTTTCTTCTGACTGCCTCTGTCAACTGACCACCTTCGTCATATCCGACATATCCCGGAGGCGCTCCGATCAGACGAGCCACAGAATGTTTCTCCATATACTCACTCATATCAATACGCACCATATTGGCCTCATTATCAAACAATGCCTGTGCCAGTGTCTTGGCAAGCTCTGTCTTACCAACACCGGTTGGTCCTAAGAACAGGAAGGAACCAATTGGCTTAGTCGGATCTTTGATCCCTGCTTTTGAACGGATAATGGAATCGGAAACCAGTTCTACTGCTTCATCCTGCCCAACAACACGGGTATGCAATGCATCTGCCAAATGCAGTGTCTTGTTTCTCTCGCTTTCGGTTAATTTCGATACCGGAATTCCTGTCCACTTGGATACAATTGCCGCAATTTCTTCTTCCGATACATTCTCATGCACCATTGCTTTTTCTTTGTCACTTTCTTTTGCTTCTAATTCTGCAAGTTCTTTCTGTAACTGTGGCAATTTACCATATTGTAATTCCGCTGCCTTGTTAAGATCATATCCTCGCTGCGCAATCTGAATATCATTATTGACCTGTTCAATCTCTTCCTTGAGTTCCCGGATCTTATCAACACCCTTCTTCTCATTGTCCCAGTCAGCCTTCATCGAAGCAAACTTCTCACGCAATTCCCGAAGTTCCTCCTGTAGCTTCTCTAATCGTTCTTTACTCAACCGGTCTTCCTCATTCTTAAGGGCTGCTTCCTCAATCTCTAACTGCATCATACGACGCTGGATCTCATCCAATTCTACCGGCATGGAATCCAATTCTGTCTTGATCAAAGCGCATGCCTCATCAACCAGATCGATTGCCTTATCCGGTAGGAAACGATCCGTAATATAACGATTGGAAAGTGTAGCTGCTGCAACAATTGCACCATCTGTTATCTTAACACCATGATATACTTCATACCGGTTCTTCAAGCCTCGCAAAATGGATATCGTGTCTTCTACCGTTGGTTCATTTACCATAACCGGCTGGAAACGACGTTCCAATGCAGCATCCGTCTCAATATACTTACGATATTCATCCAATGTTGTTGCACCAATACAATGTAACTCACCTCTTGCAAGCATTGGTTTTAACATATTACCTGCATCCAATGCACCATCCGTCTTACCGGCACCTACGATCGTATGCAGCTCATCAATGAACAAAATGATCTCACCATTGGACTTCTTAATCTCATCTAACACCGCTTTCAGACGTTCCTCAAACTCACCACGATATTTGGCACCTGCAATCAATGCACCCATATCCAATGCAAAGATCTTCTTATCCTTCAAGCCTTCCGGCACATCTCCTCTGACAATACGTTGTGCCAATCCTTCTACTGCTGCTGTCTTACCAACACCGGGCTCACCGATCAACACCGGATTATTCTTTGTCTTACGGGAAAGGATACGAATAATATTCCGGATCTCTGAATCTCTGCCGATTACCGGATCCAGTTTCTGCTCCTTTGCACGTTTTACCAGATCATATCCATATTTCTCCAGACTGTCATAGGTTGCTTCCGGATTATCACTCTCTACCCGTTGTCCGCCCCGGACATCTGCCAGCACCTTAAGAAAACGATCCTCGGTAATTCCATACTCTCCAAACAAGCCCTTCAACGCCTTATTCGGATGCTTCAACAATGCCAGGAAGATATGTTCAACCGAGATGTATTCATCACCCATCTGTTTTGCTTCTTTTTCCGCATTGACAAAGGTCTTCTGAAAATCGGAACTGGTAAACAGATTACCACCGGATACTTTCGGCCGGTATGCAACCAGCTTCTCTGCCTCCTTCGAAAATTGCTCCAAATCTATGTCCATCTTCTCAATCAGTTTGGCAATGAGACTTTCTTCCACCGTCAATAAGCTGAATAGAATATGCTCCTGATCAATCTCCTGATTATTGTATTCATAGGCAAGCTTCTCGCAATTTTCTACTACTTCTAATGATTTTTTCGTAAATTTCTCTGCGTTCATAATAAGTCCCACCTTTCTATGTGGTCTGTATTTTAGAGTATTCCTATTCCGACCACTAATATTTTCTTGAACAATGCTAGAATATCATCTTTTGTTAGCACTGTCAATAGGTGAGTGCTAAAATTGTCAGAAAATTTTATTTTCTTTGTTTTATTTTGTTTTCCGCTAATTTTATTGCCCCTCAAAAAGGACTATGCTACAATATCGAAAGATTTTACAATCAGAATAATTAGACTACAGAAATGAAAAGAAGGTGCAACTATGAATGAACATAAAAAACAACTAATAGGAATTCCCCTCGTATTGCTTGCCGGTTGCCTATGGGGATTGAGCGGTGTCCTTGGTCAACTTCTATTCCAGAGTACTGATATCTCGATCGGTTATGTCAGCACGATCCGTATGCTTGTATCCGGTGTGGGAATCCTCTCTATCTGCATTATAAAAAATGATTCATCCATGTTTGCCATCTGGAAAAATAAGAACGCAATGATAAGACTTTTCTTCTTTGCAATTGCCGGAGTCATGTCTGTGCAATACACTTATTTTTCTGCCATTGCAGCGTCTAATGCAGCCACCGGCACAGTCCTGCAATACACCTATCCAATCCTTATGTTACTCTATACTTCCTTATATATGAAGAAAATGCCATCTACCCAGGAGATTTTTGCGATCATATCTGCTTTCTTAGGGATTGTTTTGATTTCCACCCATGGTAATCTGCATACATTAAGTATCTCTAAGGCAGCTCTTGCATGGGGGCTTTCTTCCGCAGTTGCTTTTGTCATTTATACGGTATCTCCGCAAAAACTCCATAACCATTATAGCATTTTCGCCGTGACCGGTTGGGGTTTTCTCCTTGCCGGAATCCTTATGTGTATCATTACCAAAAGCTATGCTGTTCATGTTTCATTTACACCATATTCTGCTCTGCTTGTTACTGCAATTGCAATATTCGGTACTTTAATTCCATTTTTAATCTACGGATTCGGTGTACGTCTGCTAGGAAATGTAAAAGCAAGTCTGTTCGCCACAGTGGAACCTGTTGTCAGTGCTATTCTTGCATTTTTCCTTGCAAATGTCACTTTCACCAAAATCGATATTCTTGGATTTGTCTGTATCTTAGGTGCCATACAAGTTGTCGCCATGCAGGCTGTTCGCAAATCAAACGCATGAGAAATACACTTATCGGATCTCATTTACATAGGTTGTCACCCGGTTCTGGATCGTTGTAGTTTGTACACATTTACGCTTTTATCGCCCAGCGTAGTTTTGTCGAACGTGCTCTTGGATTCCGGTTGCACTCCTCCGTAGAAGGACGTGTTACATCCTCTGAAATCTCTGAGTAGATTCCCTGTTTCTTCCCCTGCTTAAATGCCTTCTTCACAAGACGATCCTCACCGGAATGGAATGTAAGGATTGCCACTCTCGCTCCCGGAGCCAATACATCCGGCAGACTATCCAGAAAACTATATAATACTTCAAACTCACTGTTTACATCGATCCGCAATGCCTGAAAACATCTCTGACAGGATTTCTTCACTGCTTCCTTTCGTTCCGCCTGCGGAACAAAGCCCAATGCCTCCTCAATCACATTCTTAAAATCCGTTGTCGTATGAACAGCCCGTTTCTTTCGCTTCCAATCCGTAACCTTAGCTGCAATCTCTACCGCATATGGCTCATCTGAATTCTCCTGCAACATCCCGATCAGTTCTTCTTCTGTCACTTCATTCAAACGTTCGTATGCCGGTGTTCCCTGTTCCGGATTCAATCGCAAATCCAACGGTCCTTCCGCTTTATAAGTAAATCCCCGTTCCGGATTGTCAATCTGCATGGAAGATACACCAAGATCTGCCAATACAAAATCAAACTTTCCAACCTCTTCGGACAACTGTGCTATATTAGCAAAATTCATCTGTCGGATGGTCAGGATTTGCTCTCCATACCCCTTATCCGCTAAACGCTGTTTCGTCTTCTTACTCTCAATCGGATCTACATCCAACGCATAAATATGACCTCGCCCTTGCAGACATTCCAGCATTGCTTTGGTATGCCCTCCATATCCAAGCGTTGCATCTAACCCTTGTTCTCCCGGTTGAATCTTCAATACATCTAAGATCTCCTGCACCATGATCGAAATATGCATTCCCGCAGGGGTACTTCCCTTACGGATTACCTTTTCAATTGTATCCTGATACTTTTCCGGATTCTGTTCTTTGTATTTCTCTGCAAATGTTTTTGGATGTGTTCCACTATATCGTTTACGGCGCTTATGCACCTGTTCTCTCTCTTCCATTCTTATCCTCTTCTACTGCCTATAACAACACTCTACTCTATATATCCTAAATAATCTTCTTACATACATCCTTCAGGCAACAATTCCCGCAATCCGGCGTTGTACGCGCCGTACATACTGCACGTCCATGATACACCAGACGATGACAAAAATCACTTCCCTCATCCGAAGGTATCAATTTCCATAATGCCATCTCCACCTTTTTGGGTTCCTTTATTCCATCTACTAATCCCATGCGATTCACTAACCGAATACAATGTGTATCCGTAACAATCGCAGGCTTTCCAAATACATCGCCCATAATGAGATTGGCACTCTTACGTCCGACTCCCGGCAGCGCCAATAATGCATCAAAATCTTCCGGTACTTTGCAATCATACTGATCACGCAACATCTTCATACATGCACTGATATCCCTTGCCTTGCTTTTTCCAAGACCACATGGCTTAACAATCGCCTCAATATCTTCTACGGGTGCATCTGCCAAATCCTGAACACTCGGATATTTCGCAAATAGTCCCTCCACGACAACATTTACCCTGGCATCTGTACACTGTGCCGCCAACCTTACGCTGACTAACAATTTCCATGCATCATCATATTCCAGGGTACATCCGGCATCCGGATATTCCTGTTTTAACAACTCAATAATATCCAATGCCCGCTGTTTCTTTGTATAACGTTTCTTTTGTTCTGCCATTGATCTATTCCTCTGTTTTCATCCGATAATTGTGCATAAGCGGTCCTCTGCCATGTCCCAAATCCAGTCCGGCTGCAATTGCACCGGCTACATACTCTTTTGCCTTGCGAACACTTTCTTCCATTGTATAACCTTTTGCAAGAAATGTAGCAATTGCAGAAGACAGCGTACACCCTGTACCATGCGTATTTGCATTCTCATATCGCTTGCCGGATACCCAGATGATCGCTCCATCCATATATAACAGATCGTCCGCTGTCTCCGTTAAATGTCCCCCCTTGATCAATATGGCACCCTTGCAATACGCTGCAATCTCTTTGGCAGCCTGTTCCATATCTGTCCGATCCTGAATCGTAATACCACTTAATACTTCCGCTTCACTTAAATTCGGTGTTATAATGTCCGCTCTTGGAATTAACTGCTCCTTCAGCGTGCGCACTGTACGATTCTCCATCAGATTACTGCCACTCGTTGCAACCATAACCGGATCTACAACAATATTATCCGCTTCGTACTCATCTAATTTTTCACAAATTGCTTCCATAATATCCGGCGTAGCGATCATTCCTAATTTCACTGCTTCCGGACGAATATCCTGAAATACCGAATCAATCTGTGCTTTTACCATCTGTACGGAAACTGCTTCCACGCCTTGTACCCCGGTCGTATTCTGCGCAGTCAATGCCGTAATCGCCGTCATTCCGTACTCCCCTAATGATGTAATAGTCTTTAAATCTGCCTGAATCCCTGCACCGCCACTGGAATCAGAACCTGCTATACTTAATATTGTATGCATACATTTGCACCTTCCTTTTCGTAACTGTCCCTACTTAGCAACCAATTCATCTGCAACTGCACGAAGTTGTTGTGTTGCTTTCCGAATATCCGGTGCCGCAAAGATAGCAGATACAACCGCTACACCATTTACATGGGAACCTTTTAATTGTAGCATATTATCTTTCTGAATGCCACCAATGGCAACAACCGGTATGGAAACAGCCTCGCATATTTCTTTGAGTGTAGCAAATGATACCGCTTCTGCATCTAACTTTGTAGAAGTTGTAAAAACAGAACCTACTCCAAGATAATCTGCCCCATTTTTTTCTGCCTCAATTGCTTCTGCAACCGTATGTGCAGATACACCAATGATCTTATCCTGTCCTAACATCCTGCGTGCTTCCACGAGTGCCAGATCACTCTGACCAATATGAACTCCGTCTGCATCAATCTCTTTGGCAAGTTCTACATCATCATCTACTACATATGGAACATGGTATGCATCTGTAATTGTTTTCACCTCTGTGGCCAATTTTACAAATTCCGGATATGCAAGATTCTTCTCACGGATCTGTATAAAAGTGGCTCCCCCTTCCAGAGATTCTTTCACTACTTCGGGCAACGTCCGTCCATTCAGCCACATAGAATCCGTTACAGCATACAAACACATTGCTTTCCTGATCTCTTCTTTACTAAATGCTTTCATATTCTTTCCTTCTTTCTCAAAATACCATATGCCGGATGTTTTCCCATCTCTTGACTGGATTCATCCGGCATATCTTTTATATCTCTTCTACTTTTGCACCATGTACCAGCGTTTCGCCATCTAACCGGCTCATGGCATCGATCAGATACATACGCAGGCTGGATGTTCCGCTTCCCTCAGCCTGCACTTTTGCCCCTGCAATTTCACCGCACAAGCCTTCCGCAGCAATCGCCGCTACTACTGCATTTGTCGGATTCTCCATATTAGCTGCTACATATCCGGCAATCACACCATCTAACATACATCCTGTTCCTGTAATCTTTGACATGTCTGCCACACCATTTCTCGTTGCATATGCATGTTCTGCATCTGCAATCACATCAATGGCTCCGGTAATCGCAATGATAGCTCCGGTTGTTTTGCTCAGTTCTTTCGCAAATTCCGCGGTATCTGCAAGATTATCATCTGTAACGGTATCTGCTACATCTGCATCCACGCCCTTTGTAGATCCGCTTCCGGAATATACAGTCTTAATCTCTGAAATATTGCCACGGATCACTGCAAACTGAATTTCCTTCATCAAACGAAAAGTTGTCTCTGTACGAAACTTCGATGCACCTGCTCCAACCGGATCAAGAATGACCGGATGTCCTAATGCATTTGCTTTCTTTCCCGCTAAGATCATGGATTCAATGGATCTTTCATTCAAAGTTCCAATGTTAATGACTAACGCATTACAGATTGAGGTAATATCTTCTACATCCTTCTTATCATCACTCATGATCGGTGAGCCACCACAGGCTAACATCATGTTGGCAACATCATTTACCGTTACATAGTTGGTAATAAAATGCACTAATGGTGTCTTCTTTCGCACATTCTCCAGAATTGTTTTCATAATTTATCCTTTCTTTCCAGGCTCAAGCCGTCCATCTCGCCTATTGGCTCGATGATCGGGCTGCGCCCTATACCCCAAGATGCATCTGGCTACTTATGCAAGCAAGCTTGCCGTAGCCCATGCATCTTAGGGTGCACGGCTTGAGCCTAGTCCATGATGTCAACGTCTTCGCCGCGAAGAATT
Organism: Clostridium sp. CAG:590; assembly: GCA_000431135.1. Classification (GTDB taxonomy): domain Bacteria; phylum Bacillota; class Clostridia; order Lachnospirales; family Lachnospiraceae; genus CAG-590. The sequence continues at coordinate 40,970 of HF987823.1, read as the reverse complement.
TTGTTGATATTTCTTACGGCACACATTTTACCACACATGGTACAGGTATCTTCTTTTTCCGGTTTTGACTCTGCACGATATCTTCTTGCTTTGTCACCATCTATCGCTAAATCAAACTGTTTTTCCCAATCCAGCTCCCGACGGGCTTCTCCCATCTGATGATCCCAGTCTTTCGCTCCCGGCACACCCTTTGCGATATCTGCCGCATGTGCTGCGATCTTAGAAGCAATGATTCCTTCTTTTACATCCTCCACCGTTGGCAGACGTAAATGTTCCGCAGGTGTAACATAACATAAGAAAGATGCTCCATAGGTAGCTGCGATTGCTCCGCCAATTGCAGCCGTAATGTGATCATATCCCGGTGCAACGTCCGTAACCAAAGGACCTAACACATAAAATGGTGCCCCTTTACAGATTGTCTGCTCAATCTCCATATTCGAACGGATCTGATTCAGTGGCATATGTCCCGGTCCCTCGATCATAACCTGTACATTCTTATCCCATGCACGCTGTGTCAGTTCTCCCAATGTAACCAATTCTTCAATCTGTGATATGTCTCCGGCATCCTCAATACATCCCGGACGGCAGGCATCTCCTAAACTGATCGTTACATCATACTGATTACAGATATCTAAAATCTCATCATAATACTCATAAAATGGATTCTCATTTCCGGTAAGCTCCATCCATGCAAAGATAATGGAACCACCACGCGATACAATATTCATATGACGTTTTGTATTCTTAAAACGCTGTGCCGTTGCTTTATTGATACCACAATGAATCGTCATAAAATCCACACCGTCTTCCGCATGCATTCTCACTACATCAATCCATTCTCTGGAAGTAATGGATTTTAATGCCTTGTTATAATACACTACTGCATCATAAATCGGAACGGTACCAATGATCGCACTACATTCCGATGTCAATTTGGTACGGAATTTTCTTGTATCTCCAAAAGAACTTAAGTCCATGATTGACTCAGCACCAAGGTTGACTGCCTCCTGTACCTTTTCCATCTCCACATCCATATCCAGGCAGTCCTTCGAGGTACCCAGGTTCACATTGATCTTTGTCTTTAATTTGGTACCAATTCCATATGGTTTCAAACATGTATGATTCTTATTGGCCGGAATAGCTACCTGCCCCTTTGCAACCAGATCACGAATTGTCTCTGCTGACATATTCTCATAATCCGCTACCTGCTTCATCGCTTCTGTAATGATGCCCTTTCTCGCAGCATCCATCTGTGTTGTGTATTCCATTTCATCCTTCCTTTCTATATAACAAAAGACTCCCTGCCGTCACAGAGAGCCTCTATTCATGTTCTTACTTATCCCATATCTCGAATCCCTACGTTAGCATTACCTAAATCAGGTTGCGGGTCGAAGTTGATGACTTCCTCTCAGCCTGCTTCACAAGCTCCCCGTTCCTATTCAATTCCTGTTTAGTGTAACATACCCATTCATTGTTTACAATACCAAAATGTATGTTACGCCTCGTTCTCCGGTATCTCAACAACCGGTCCGCCTGTTAATACCCTTAATATTAAAAATGTTCCCAGTAACAATGTAATGCCTAACACAAATGGCACGATCGGAGTCTGCACAAATCCGGCAACAATATATGTCACAAAAGAAACCGCCGCCACAGTCACTGCATATGGAAGCTGCGTAGACACATGATTTAAATGATTACATTGTGCTCCGGCAGATGCCATAATGGTAGTATCGGAGATTGGGGAACAATGATCGCCGCAAACGGCTCCTGCCATACATGCAGACATCGCAATGATCATCATGGTCGGATTCTTATCTTCAAATGTATGAACAACGATTGGAATCAATATACCAAAAGTTCCCCATGATGTACCGGTTGCAAACGCAAGAAAACAGGCAATCAGGAAAATGATTGCCGGTAACAGGCTTAACCAGTTACCGGATATTCCATTCACGACAGAAGCTACATACTCCTTGGCTCCAAGACTATCCGTCATTGCCTTCAATGTCCATGCAAATGTAAGAATCAGAATTGGAGGCACCATTGCCTTAAATCCTTCCGGCACACACTCCATTGACTGTTTGAATTTTAATATATTACGCAATTTGTAATAAACAATCGTAATAATAAGTGCTACAAAACTTCCGTACATCAATCCTACGGAAGCTACACTATTCGAAAACGCCTCAATGATTCCGGCCCCACTGAAAAATCCACCTGTGTAGATCATTCCTGTAATACAACATACAATAAGTGCAACAATCGGAATTACCAGATCGATCACTTTTCCTCTACCGTCATCCGTTGCATCCTGAGAATCCGTATACGGACGATCCGGGGTTGTAAAGAGATCTCCATGTGTTGCATTGATCTCATGTGTCCGCATCTGTCCAAAATCTACCTTCATAATAACCATTGCAAACATTGCAACGATCGTAAACAATGCATAATAATTATATGGAATCGCTTTGAGGAATAACTGAAATCCATCTTCTCCCTCTACGAATCCGGTAACAGCCGCCGCCCAGGATGAGATTGGCGCAATGATACAGATTGGTGCTGCTGTTGCATCAATCAGATATGCCAGTTTTGCACGGGATACTTCGTGTTTATCCGTAACCGGCCGCATCACACTGCCAACCGTCAGACAATTAAAATAGTCATCTACAAAGATCAGAATACCGAGAAAGATGGTTGCAAGCTGTGCACCCACTCTCGTCTTAATATGCGTAGATGCCCATCGCCCAAATGCTGCCGATCCACCTGCCATATTCATCATACAGACCATAATTCCTAATACAACCAGAAATACCAGAATACCAACATTATCCGGCTTGGACAATACTCCTACAATTCCGTCCTGAAACACATGTTTCATTGTTAATTCCAGACCAAAATTTGAATAAAACAATCCTCCAATAACAATTCCCACAAACAGCGAGCTATAGACTTCCTTCGTGATCAGCGCTAAACCAATCGCAACAATCGGAGGTACCAGCGCCCAGAATGTGGCATACATCTGTGATACATACTCCATAAGATTCTCCCTTCTCTTTCGAATAGCAACCTATCTATCGTGTCGCTCATTTTCTACATAAATGGTATTGTACCATATATATTCCTTTTTTCCAATAAAAAAAGACCGTTTCTTTACTTCTGCAAAAGAAAACAAAACAGTCTTTGATCATTGAATTCTTAATTATGCCTCATGCGGAAAAATAACAGTAAGCAACATCTTAAAATCCTCCTTTGCATATACGGCATGAGGAATGGTTGCCGGCATCACAATTGCTTCTCCCGCATGACAGGTATGCTCTACTCCATCAACCGTAAACAAACCGGTTCCTTCTAAAACATATGCCATCGCATCTCCGAATGAATCATGCGTTCCAATCTCCTCACCTTTCGAAAAAGCAAATAGTGTCACGCTCACCGCATCATTCTGTGCCAACGTCTTACTAATGACCTGTCCTGGCTGTACCTCTAATTCCTTTGCTAAATTGATAACCTTTTCATGATCAATATTTTTAATAAATGCCATATCGCATTCCCCTTTCTCAATATAATACATCATGGGTAGCATCAAAATGTCTTCTGTTATTATAACAACATTAAAAAAAATTATTCGGCAGCTTTTTCTGTTGTCTCTTCCTCTTGTTCCTCAGAATCGCCTTTCTGTGTTGTTTCCGAATCTTCGCCGTCTTCCGAATCTTCTTCCGCATCACCTTCCCCTGAACCTTCTATCTCTTCATCTGATGCCTCTGTATCATCATATAACTGTGTCTGCTGTTCGTTATACTCATCTTCGGATATCTCCGTTAATTTTGCATTATCATATAAGAAATCCGCAACCTTTTGGTAAGTAAGCTGATAACCAACTTCTTCCTCGCTATAATCTTTCAAGAAATCCTCTGCACTTTCATACCCATACGTTGCATAATTGTCTTTTACAAATTGATCTACCTCTTTTTTAGAACAGCTGATCTTCTCTTTTTGTGCAATTGCTCCCATGATCAATTCTGAATTCACATTGTTAATAATATCCTGTTTCTTTGTATCCTCATCTAATCCTAACATCTCTTCGAACTCAGACAATTCCATTCCATACATAGACGCTGAATATTCATTATCATTGTTATAATTCTCTTCACATTCTGTATACAGATCATCCGGATAACCATTGAATTTGGAGTTGTCTAACAAATACTGCATAATTTCCTGTACGGCTGCTGACTTATATTCTTCTTCACGACTTTCTTCTAATTCCTTCTTCTTGGCAGCCTCATATTCTGCTTTATCCTTATATTCCGTATTTTCCTTTACAAAATCATCATTGTATTCCGGAACAATTTCCTTGCTGATCTCATTCAAAGTAACATCTACGGTCGCTTTCTTTCCGATATCTGCATCATCATATGCATAATCTTCCGTAATTTCCACATCGATCTTTTTATTGTCACCTGTCTTCATTCCAACAAGTTCTTCTTCTACTTCCGGAAAAAGATAGCCCTCTCCGATCACAACATCCTCGTCTTGTGCAGAATAATTCTCATTCTCTTTGCCATCTATCGTAGTTTTATATGTTACATTCGCATAATCATCTTCCTTTGCAGCCCGGTCTGTGATCGGATCATAGGTTACATAATCATACATCTCTTCATCAATTGCACTCTGCACTTCCTCATCCGTAATCTCAAATGTAACTTTTGATGCTTCTACTCCTTTGTAATCACATAAATCTACATATTTTGAATATGAGATATTCTTCAGGTACGGATTGCTTTGCCCACATCCGGTTATCGCTGCCATAATCAATACACTTGCCATTCCTAACGCTATTATCTTCTTCATTCTTATCTCCTTTATCTTATGGTAATATATAACCTGCTGCCCGATACAGTTCGTACCATTCTTTACGGCTCAGTATTATGTTAACCGATTCACATAACTGCACTAAATGCTCCGGATTCATTGTACCTGCCAAAACCTGCATCTGTGCCGGATGTCTGAGTATCCACGCAATTGCAATCGCTGATTTGGTAACATGTCTTTCCTCTGCAATTCTGCCTAATACATCATTTACCTCCGGGAATTTCTCATTATCAATAAAACTGCCCTCAAAGAAACCATACTGCAACGGCGACCATGCCTGAATCGTTATATTATGCAATCTGCAGTAATCTAAAACTGCCATATCTCTACTTGCAGCTCCGTCTGTCAACATATTGGCTTCTAATCCTTGTTGTATCATTCCTGCATGCATTACCCCAAACTGCATCTGGTTCACCTGTATCGGAACTTTACACACCGACTGTAACAATTCAATCTGTGCGGACGTAAAGTTGCTCACTCCAAATCTTCTTACCTTCCCGGTTCTTTGCAGCTGATGAAGTGTATCTGCTACTTCCTCAACATCCATCAACGCATCCGGTCTGTGTAATAACAGCAAATCAATATATTCCGCCTGTAACCGGCGTAAACTGTCATCCACGGAAGATAATATATGTGCAGCCGAAAAATCATAATATCCATCACGGATTCCACATTTGGTCTGAATCCTCATACGCTCCCGCATTCCCTTATTCTCCGCAAGGGCTTTTCCGAATACCTCTTCGCTTCTTCCTGCTCCGTAGATATCCGCATGGTCAAACAGGTTCACCCCGTTATCTAATGCTATATTGATCAATTTGGAGACTTCCTGTACCGACATATCAGCCATTCGCATACAACCTAACCCGATCCGGCTGGCATCCATATTGGAATCTCCTAACTCCATCGCCATCTCACCGCCTAACGGTTTCACGGATTTGCTTTCAAAGCCGACTGTTCCCGCCACTTTATTTGCCATCCGCATCAGAATATTCCGGTGTGTTTTGATTACGTGGAAATATATATTTTCTACCTTATCTGCAAACTGCTGTGTAGAAAACGGCTCTGCACTTGCCATGGCATTCTTACTGTAATCAATGCCTTGTGGATTCCTTAATACCTTATCCATTCCTTTTACAAAAGAATCCTCGTCTAGAAATTCATATCCATTTTTCCCTTCAAACAATACTCCATCCAAACAAGGATCTCTTCTCGCTACAACCGGCAATCCCGAAGCTAATGCCTCAATATAGGTTAATCCCTGTGTCTCGCTGGTTGATCCGGAAACAAAGACATCCGCCACCTGATAATAATGCGTAATCTCATCCCATGGTTTTGCTCCGGCAAATATAATCTGCTTTCTATGTTTGAGCGTCCTTGCCTGACGTTCTAATGTTCCCCGTTGCGGTCCGTCCCCAACTACAAGAAATGTAACATCCGGATTCGTATCCATATAATGATTCAGGTATAGCATTACCTCATCAATATTCTTCTCATCAGATACACGGCCTAAATAAAGGACGACTTTATTGTCCTTCGGAATACCTAGTGCCGCTTTTAACTTGTTACGCTGCATTGCCGTGTCCCTGACTTCAAAATGACTCAGATCAATTCCTGTCGGGATTACATTGATATCCGGCTTAACACCATAATGCCGCATCAGATTGGCTACCTTTTCTGTCGGAACAATCAGTTCTTCTGCACCACGGACACTGAATTTACTAAACATTTTAACAAATGCTTTTGCTCTTTTTTCACTGGAAATATACTTCTTAATATAATGTGTATAATCTTCATATATCGTATGATATGTGTGGACAACCGGAACGAACAGCTCATGTGCCATGATTCTTCCAAACATTCCGATTGCAAACTCTGTATTCGTATGAATAATATCTAACTTCATCTTATGGATCTTCATTGCGATCTTCGGATGATAAAATAATCCAATTCTACGCTCCGGAACAAAGGAACATGCTTTTGACGGAACACGGAATACACCTTTTTCATTCGCCGGTGCGTCCGGTGTCTTTGTCGTAATGACATATACATTGTGTCCCTTTTTCTCCAGTTCTTTTTTTAATAAATATACGGAATTCGCAACTCCATTCAATTCAGGATAATACGTGTCCGTAAATAATCCAATATTCATATTCTGACTCCTTGCTTCCCTGTCATACAAAGCTCATTGTAATACATTTCCGTGAAAATGTCTTGTAAAATTTTTGTGTCTCTTAATATCCCCTCTGTGCTTTTTCTTTTGCTTCCGCTATCTCTGCCTCTTTCTTTGCTTCATCCTCAGCAGCCTCCCGATTCAACCGGTCTATGATCTCCTGTGCTCTTCTTAAATTTTCTGCTTCCTGCTCCGCCAACTGCCCTGCTTTCCGTTCCTCTTCCTCATGCAGTCTGGCCTCCCTGCCTTCTTCAATAAATGCATTTACATTCACCTTATTGGCATTCATAATGGCAGCGATCCGCTCTTTTTCCTGTTGTTCCCTGCGTAATCTCTCTATTTCCTGCTGTCTGTTACGTTCCTGCTCCCGCCTTAGCTGTTCTGCCCTTTGCCGTGCATATTCTGCATCATCATAAGTTGTATTCGGCGCATACCGTTCCTGCACCGAATCTGCCTGTACCATATCTGCCACATTCTCTTCCATATCTGCAGATTCACTATCTGTCTTCGATGTCACAGACACAATCGGCTGTTGCTCCGCCCGTACATTATTATCATAGCGGATAATAAACACCGGAAGGATCACCTGTTGCCACCACTTGATCACGTTGCTCTTTAATTTTGAAAAAAATGTCATAACCGCCCTTTTCCCTTCTCTGTTCTATACCCATTCATTTATTCATCATCTTCCTGCGGAAATTGCCGCAATAAAAAACGCCTTTTATATTTCAATGTTGCATAATCCGTAATCCGCTTCAGACATGTAAAATCTGCCGTACCTCCAATTACCCCGATAAATGTTGATCCCTGTAAAAACTTACCATATAACAATTCATGTGATAATGCTTCCGCCGATGCATCGATCTGTCTTCGGATCTGTAACTCTACAACAAATGAATCTGTCTTTTGTTCTTCCTCCGCAAATTCCTCTTTATAATATCGTCTTATCAATTTGTTCATATCGGCATCTTTCTTCTGTAATTCATCCCCACTTTTCAACGCTGTGTCAATCAGCTTAAGAATAAATAATTTCTCTTTCTCTTCTCGATAGGAAAATCCATAACTTAATGCAATCTCATAAATGCTCTTCAACATGACCGAAACAAAGATCGGAATATCCGGAATGCCTAACCCTACTATACCGAATCCGATTCCCTCTATCGTTGTGATCGTAAGATTCTTCGCTCTCGTTCTTCTTGCCTGACGTTCAAATTTCCGAATCGTCTTACCGCTAAATCCCTCATGCCGGATATCTCTTTCATGCTCCCTGAATAGCCTTACCTGTCGTTCTTTCCGATACGTTTTCTCAATGAGCCCCGATCCTTTTTCAAACACTGTCACAAATGCCTTGTTAAATGCCGTCTCTAACGTCTTCTGTAAAGTAACCGGCACTTTCTTCTCAACAAACCTCACCCATTTCGGTGTCTTGTCCATAATATGCCCTACGATGTAAGACTCCTCTTTTAATTTCTGTAACCGCCACTCATTTTCCCATGAAAACTGACTCATATGCATCCTTCTTTTCTATATAAACTCAATCATATATTCTTTAAATATGCCTCTCCTGTAATCTCAAATATCCTAAGCACTATATACAAATATTATACATTACCCCCCTCATAATAACAACTTAAAATTCCTCTTGCACAGCGTAAGTTTTTTTGCGAAGATAACGTGAATGGCACATGCCTGAAAACGTAAATAAAGCCATGTATGGTTGTCTTATATGGTTAAGCAGGCTGGTCTGTCTACGCCGGTGCTTGGTGAGGTTCTTACGAACCTAGCACCGCTGCGTAGGCAGTATAAGTGCAAACGTGCCTGCGTACCATAAAGGCAAACCAACATGGCTTTTTCTATATCTTTTCGATTGTCAAACAATTATAAATATGTTGTAATAACTTTTTGTTATGGAATCCTTACGCTGTGCAAGGGTAAGAGGTCTTGTAACGGTGGGGCATTTGTAGTAAAGTAGGACTGAAAGGTTGGAGACATACATGTTTTGCATAAGCGTAAGTTTTAAGAAGACACCTGCAAATGTGCGTCAGCGTTTTGCATTTTCTAAGGAAGAGGCGAAAGTCTTTTTAGATAAATTGATTAAGGAACAGTGGATAACAGGTGGAGTGATCGTGTCAACCTGTAACCGGAGTGAGTGCTATTTTATGGGAAGTAGGGCATATTTTAGTAAGATAGAAAACTGGTTTGCCGGGTATAAGAAGATTGACCGGGAATGGATGAAGCAGTATTGCCTGTATTATTCGGGAAAGCGGGCCATACAGCATTTATATAAGGTGACTGCAGGCTTAGATTCCATGGTGTTAGGCGAGGATGAGATATTAAGACAGGTCAAAGAAGCGTATTTGTCTGCGAAGGAGCAGGGATTTGTGAATAGCGAGCTGAATATCATTTTTCAGGGAGCATTTAACTGTGCGAAGCAGACAAAATCAGAGACTGCAATTTCTAATACACCAGTGTCAATCGGAACGTTGACTGCCAATATGGTGGAGACTTATCTGAAAGAAAAAAAGTTGCCGAAAAAGGTACTTGTTATTGGTGCAACGGGAAAGATTGGTTCGATTGTAGCAAAAGATCTAATCTCGAAGGGGATTTCCGTGACGGGAACAACACGATCCCATATTGGGGAAGGTGGAGTAATGCTGCAAGGGATAGAAGGTATCGCATGGATACCATTTGACAAGCGGTATGAAGCAATATTCGGGGTGGCGGTAGTTGTGAGTGCGACAGGAAGTCCGCATTATACCATAACAAAGGATGCATTTGAGAAGAACTGTGGGAAGGCACAGGAATATCTGATGGTCGATCTGGCGGTTCCGTATGATATCGATCAGGATCTGGCACGGCTAGATGGGGTTGTGTTATACGATATTGATTATTTTGAGAATATTTCGAGTGAGAATTACAATATCAAGCTAAATGAGATTGACAAGGCGAAGCGTATTTTAGCGGATTGCGTGGAGGAAGTGCAGAAGAAGTTATTGATCCGGGAGTTTCAGGTCAAGCAGGAGAAAGCATTTCAGGAAAAATGGTTTCGCAAAATGATCTCTTATCTGCGGGAGGCATTGGATAGTGAGCAGTTAGAGATGGTTCTTACCAGGATTGTGAAAGAAAGTAAGAAAGAAGACTGGAGATAAAGGAATGGCATACTTTCCATTTATGATAGAAGTGAATAATAAGAAATGTCTGGTAGTCGGTGGTGGTAAGATCGCACTTCATAAGGTGAAGAAGTTACTGCCGTTTGGAGTAGAGATAACAGTTGTGGCAGAGCAGGTATGTGATGTACTTTCTGTCTATGCATCACAGATTCAGATCGTGAACCGTGCCTTTCGGGATTCGGATATAGAGGGCATGGACTTTGTGGTGGCAGCAACGGACAGCGAGGAACGAAACCATCATGTTGCAGAGCTTTGCAAAGCACGCAATATATTAGTAAATGCAGTAGATATGAAGGAGGATTGTTCATTCATTTTTCCGGCAATGGTGAAGCAGGATGATCTGGTTGTTGCAATCTCAACCGGAGGGCAAAGTCCGGTGGCAGCGGCACATTTGAAGCAAACAATACAGAATGAGATTCCGGATTATTACGGAACCTTACTGGCAAATATGGGAGCATGCCGGGAACAGGTGCTTTCTAAGGTTGATTCGGAAGAGAGACGAAAAGAGATCTTTGCATATTTATTGCAGTATGGATTAGAACATGAGGGCAAGATTCCGGAAGAACAGGTTATGAATGAGATTGGAATGCAGGAATAGTATAGTGATGCTGAAAGAATGAAGGAGACTGTTAAGTTATGAAAATCCGAATCGGAACAAGAGGAAGTGAATTAGCTCGAAAACAGACGGAATTGGTAATCGATGCGATTAGCAAAGCATATCCGGACTGTGTGTGTGAGACAGTGATCCTTCGCACAGAGGGAGACCGGATCTTAGATAAACCATTGATGGAATTTGGTGGAAAAGGTGTGTTTGTAACAGAGTTTGAGGAAGCATTGCAGGAGGGTAAGATCGATCTGGCGGTTCACAGTGCGAAAGATATGCCGATGGAATTAGCTAAGGGACTTACGATATGTGGAGTGCTTCCAAGAGAAGATGTAAGGGATGTTCTGGTGACAAGGAAAGGTCATCCATTACAGATGGAACACTTCCTACAAGAGAGAAAACAAGAGGAAGATAGAAGTATCCGAATGGAAATGAAAAGAGAAATACAGGCAGAAAATGAAGATTTGACAGAGGAATACATGAAGTCTGGAAATCCGCAGAGAGCATTGGAGCCGTATCGCATCGGAACGAGTTCCTTGCGCAGGCAATGTCAGATCGAACAGTTATATTCGAATGTGCAATGTGTATCGATCCGGGGAAATGTACCGACACGTTTGCGTAAGCTGAGGGACGGAGAATATGATGGAGTGGTGCTTGCGGCTGCCGGATTGCGGCGGTTGAATCTGTTGCAGGAGAAAGACCTGGAATATCATTATTTTGACGTAGAAGATATGCTGCCGGCCGGAGGGCAGGGAATCATCGCTATAGAGGGACGGGAGCAGGATGAGATTACAGAATGTATGAAAAAGATATCCGATTCTGACGCATGGCTGCAATTGAAGACGGAACAGGAAGTCTTACATTTATTAAATGCAGGTTGCCATGAGGCAGTTGGCGTTGTGACGAATTTAACTGCGGATAAGATTGAACTTCACATTATGAAGGAAATGGATGGAACACTCATTTATGTAGATGGCAGGGCACCGCGGTCAGACTATAGCAAACTTGCCGAAGAGCAGGTGCAACAATTATTGCAGAAGTTAAAATCCAGTAATAATTAATAGCGCATAAATGCAATATATTTGTTCAGAGAAAACAGAAAAGCGCATGCAATATGATTTTGAGTGTCGGATAAAGAGGGAATATAACAATACATATTTGATAGAATAGAGCAGATAGAGATTGGAGTATTGCAACATGGGTAAAGTATATTTGGTCGGTGCAGGTCCCGGAGATGCGGGACTGATTACGGTAAAGGGCTTAGAGAAGATACGGCAATGTGATGCTATTGTCTATGACCGGCTTGCCAATGAGGAATTATTGGAGGAGGTTCCGGTATCTTGTGAGAAGATCTATGTAGGAAAGCAGGCAGGTAGTCATTACCGTAAGCAGCAAGAGATTAACAAGATATTAGTGGAGTGTGCCAGGCGGCATGAGTATGTGGTGCGTCTGAAGGGCGGGGATTCCTTTGTATTTGGCAGAGGAGGAGAAGAGATAGAAGCATTACAGGCAGAGGGGATTGCCTATGAGGTGATTCCCGGTGTAACATCTGCGATTGCAGTTCCGGAATGTGCAGGAATTCCGGTTACGCATCGTGGAGTGAGCCAGAGTTTTCATGTGATCACCGGACATACGAAGACGTCAACCAATGAGCCGGATTACGATTATGATACGATTGCAAAGATGGAAGGAACGATTGTATTTCTGATGGGATTGTCAAATCTTTCCCAGATTGCAAAGCGGCTGATTGATGCTGGGAAGGAAGCCGGGACACCGGTTGCCGTTATTTCAGATGGAACCACCTGCTATCAGCGAAGGGTAACAGGCACATTGGAAACAATTGCAGGAAAGGTGGAAGAGGCAAAGATACCGTCTCCTGCGGTTATCGTGATCGGAGACACGGCGGCATTGTCCTATTGTGACCAGGCGGCATTACCGAAGGTTGGAATTACGGCTTCTGGTCTGCTGTGGCATAAGCTGAAATGCGGTGTGGAAGAATTATCCATGCAGCCGGTGTTGTTATGCGATATGGAAGTGGTGCAGACGAAGGCAATGGAACAGCTTTCAGAGGAAATGCAGCATTTAGCGGAATACGACTGGCTGATGTTCACCAGTCAGAATGCGATCCGGTTGTTCTTTGAACAGATGCGGCAGTTAAAGATTGATATTCGGACGCTTTCACGGATTCAGATAGCGGTACTTGGAAGCGGAACAGCAGCGAAACTTTCGGAGTATGGATTACAGGCAGACTTTGTACCATCTGCGTATACGATTGATGTATTGGCAAAGGAATTTGTGGAATATGCAAAGTCGGGGACGAAGGTATTGATTCCACGGGCGGTGCAGGGTAATCGGAATCTGGTTACTTATATGGAAGAACAGGGTATACGTTGTACGGATCTTCCAATCTATGATGTGCAGGGCAAATTGACCAAGGATATCCGTGCTCTTCCGCAGCTTGACTATCTGATCTTTGTCAGTGCATCGGGTGTCACCTCGTTTTTCGAAGGGCTGCGGGAGCAGAATATAATTTTGCCGGACACGGTAAAGATGATCTGTATCGGGCATGTCACAAAGCAGCGGCTATTAGAGAAATGTGGGCGTGCGGATGCGGTAGCATTAGTGAATGATGTGCCGGGTGTTTTACAGGCATTGAATACGCTGTGATTATGGATATAATAAAAAATAGTGAGCAAAGCACATAGTATTTTGCAAAGTTAATGATATATATTTTGATATAGGAAGGTAACAATTATGATACGAATGAGACGATTACGTGTAAATGATGCAATGAGAAATCTGGTACGGGAGACAACTATCAGTAAGAATGATCTGGTCTATCCGGTATTTGTGACGGAAGGTGTGAATGTGAAGAATCCGGTAGATTCCATGCCGGGCATTTATCAATATTCCATTGACCGGTTTGATGAGGAACTTGACCGGATCGTAAAGTCCGGCATTCCGGCAATTCTTATATTTGGCATTCCGGAGCATAAGGATGAGAAGGGAAGCGAGGCATATAATGACGAAGGCATTACACAGCGTGCGATTCGTCATATTAAGGAAAAGGCTCCGGAGCTGCTGGTCATTGCAGATGTGTGTCTTTGCGAATATACCTCACACGGACATTGCGGTCTGGTATGCGGACATGAGATCTTAAATGATGAGACTTTGGTACTGCTTGCCAAGATGGCGGTAAGCCTTGCCAAAGCAGGTGCGGATGTGATCGCACCATCCGATATGATGGACGGAAGAGTTGAATATATCAGACAGGCACTGGATGAGAATGGATTCCTGAATACAATGATCATGGCATACAGTGCCAAGTTTGCATCCGGCTACTATTCACCGTTCCGGGATGCGGCGCAGTCAGCCCCGGCATTTGGTGACCGGAGAACTTATCAGATGGACCCGGCGAATGGCAAAGAAGCGGTGCGGGAATGTGAAAATGATATCGAAGAGGGCGCAGATATTATTATGGTCAAGCCGGCACTTGCTTACTTGGATGTGGTAAAAGAGATGTCGTACCGGACGGATTATCCGATCGCAGTCTATAATGTAAGTGGTGAATATTCCATGGTCAAAGCAGCAGCACAGAACGGCTGGATTGATGAAAAGCGTATTGTTATGGAGAACATGATCGCAATGAAGCGCGCAGGTGCAAAGATTATTATAACGTATCATGCGTTAGATGTGGTTAAGTGGCTGGAAGAAGAAGCGTAAGGAGTGACAACAATGACAAGATCAGAGAATATGTTTGAAGAAGCCAAGAAGATTATGCCGGGTGGAGTGAACAGCCCGGTTCGTGCCTATCAGGCAGTACACCGCAGTCCGTTATTTATCGATCATGCAAAGGGATCAAAGATTGTGGATGTAGATGGTAAGGAATATATTGATTATGTATGTTCGTGGGGGCCGGGTATCTTAGGACATGCTGATGACCGGGTGATCAAGGCGGTACAGGATGCTTGTGAGAAAGGTCTTACATTTGGTGCTCCGACAGAGAAAGAGACTATTTTGGCAGAACTGGTACAGGAGATCATGCCATCCATGGAGATGATGCGTCTGGTCAATTCCGGTACAGAAGCGGTCATGAGTGCAATCCGTGTGGCAAGGGGGTACACCGGACGGGATAAGATTGTGAAGTTCCGTGGATGTTATCACGGACATTCCGATGGATTGTTAGTCAAAGCCGGATCGGGTGCACTTACGCAGGCAGTACCGGATTCTTTGGGTGTACCGGCAGATTATACGAAGAATACATTAGTGGCAGAGTATAATGATATCGATTCTGTGAAGCAGTTGTTTGAACAATACGGGAAAGAGATTGCAACTGTAGTTGTGGAGCCGGTAGCTGCGAATATGGGCGTGGTTCCACCAAAGCAGGGATTTTTAAAGGATTTAAGAGAGATCACACAACAGTATGGTGCATTGCTGATCTTTGATGAGGTTATCACAGGCTTCCGGTTATCGCTTGGCGGTGCACAGGAATATTATGGAATTACACCGGATCTGACAACACTTGGTAAGATTATTGGTGGTGGTATGCCGATGGCAGCGTACGGTGGACGCAGAGAGATCATGGAAAAGGTCGCTCCGCTTGGAGGTGTGTATCAGGCAGGTACCTTGTCCGGTAATCCGATTGCAACGACAGCATGCATTACAACACTTCGCATTTTGAAAGAAAATGCAGATCATATCTATCCGCGGATCGCAGAGGCAACCAGACAATTAGCGGATGCGGCACGCGATACATTTGGGGATAGAGTACAGGTAAATCAGGTAGGTTCGCTGATGAGCGTATTCTTTACAAAGGAGCCGGTTGTGGATTATAAAAGTGCAACCGCATCCGATACGGAGGCCTATGCCGCATACTTTAATGCGATGTTACAGCAGGGAATCTATTTAGCACCATCGCAGTTTGAGGCAATGTTTGTATCGGCTGTACATTCCAAAGAGGATCTGGCAAGAACGATAGAAGCAATGTCCAATTGCTGATAAGAAAAAGTAATCCTGGAAAAAATGAATTGGGAAGGAATCAGGAGTATGAATATTACAGTTTATCTGGGTGCATTGGAAGGAAATGATCCGGCACTTGCAAAGGCAGTAAAGGAGCTTGGTACATGGATTGGAACAAGTGGTAATTCACTTGTCTATGGCGGATCCAAGTCTGGATTGATGGGAGTTGTTGCAGAAAGCGTATTACAGGCAGGCGGGAAAGTTACCGGCGTGGAGCCGCAATTTTTCATTGATGCCGAGGTACAGTATGATGGTCTGACCGAGTTGATCGTCACAAAGGATATGACGGAGCGTAAGACAAAGATGATTGAACTTGGAGATGCCTTTATTGCATTTCCGGGTGGCACCGGTACATTAGAGGAGATTGCAGAAGTGATGTCTAAGGTGTCATTGAAACAGTTGGAGGCACCCTGCATTTTCTATAACCTGAATGGGTATTATGACAGTATGAAGGAACTGCTTTCCCATATGATCGCAATGGGCTTGTCAACGAAGGAGCGGCAAGAGGGCATATATTTTGCCGAAACGTTGGAAGAGATCAAGGGGATATTGGATAAGTAAGAAGAGTAAGAGGAGTGGAGCAGATGGATATAGAATACAAAAGACTGACAGAAAAAGAGATTGACACCTTTATTGATATGAGGATCAATCAGCTTAGAGAGGAAGGAGCAAAAGAAGAGATTGATTTGGTTCCAGCACTGAAGGATTATTATACTCGTCATATGGCAGACGGAACATTTGTATCCTGGCTTGCCTTTGATGGAGAACGTATTATTGGAACAAGCGGAATGTCCTTTGTGGAGAAACCGCCATATTTTGGATGCCCGAGTGGGAAAATGGGATTGTTGTCTAGTATGTTTACCAATCCGGCATATAGGAGAAAAGGGATTGCAAGGGAACTGTTATTCCGTGTTGTAAATGATGCCAGGGAATATGGGTGTGGAACGATACAGATTACAGCATCGGATATGGGTGTCAAATTATATACCGATTTTGGATTTGTACATAATGGGAATTTCATGCAATATAAACTTTAGTGTAGATTAGAGGAGGGTGATTATGAAAAAGATATTAGTGACAGGCGGAACAACTTTTGTAAGTAAATATGTGGCACAATATTTTGTAAATGCAGGATATGAAGTATTTGTACTTAACAGAAATTCTAAGCCACAAGTTCCGGGCGTAAAACTCATTGAAGGGGATAGGCATAATTTAGGTGGTGTATTGAAGGATACGTTCTTTGATGTTGTCGCTGATATAACGGCTTATAACGAGAATGACATAATTGATCTTGTTAAGGAATTAGGTTTTTTTGAACAATATATCATGATTAGTTCAAGTGCTGTGTATCCGGAGTATGGTGTTCAGCCGTTTTTGGAAGAATCAGAGAAATCCGAAAATAAATTTTGGGGTGCATACGGAACCGATAAAATAGCGGCTGAAAAGGCATTACTTGAGAGAGTGAAAGATGCATATATATTAAGACCGCCTTATTTATATGGACCAATGAATAACGTGTATAGAGAGGCTTTTGTATTTGATTGTGCCTTGGCAGATAGAAAGTTCTATTTACCCAAAGATGGCAGCATGAAATTACAATTCTTCCATGTAAAAGATTTATGCAGTTTGATGGAGGTAATCATGAAAGAAAAGCCAGAAGAACATATTTTAAATGTTGGTAATGCTGAAGCGGTATCGATTAAAGATTGGGTAACAAAATGCTATGAAAGCTTAGGAAAAATACCGGATTTTGTAAATGTTTATAAGGAGATTGAGCAGAGAAATTATTTTAGTTTTTATAATTATGAGTATTACTTAGATGTATCACGTCAAAGCAAAATATATCCAGAAACCATGTCGTTAGAAGAGGGATTGAAAGATACCGTTAAATGGTATTTGAAACATAGCACGGAGGTTAATAAGAAACCTTATTTTGAATACATAGATGAAAATTTAGCAGTAAAATAGCATTATTAAAATTCGTGCAAAACACAAAAATAAGGAATGATACTATGGAGATTAAGAAGATTTCTGCCTTGAAGACATATTCTAAGAAAATATACAATGGACGAACAAGAGAGGAATGGGAAAGAATTAAGACAGATTGCAAAGCAAATTCTTGAATAAATGCTCCTGGAATTATGAAAATAGTGGTGAAAACCACTATTTTTTTTGAAGAAACGCACATTTTCATAGAATAAAACTTTGAAGAAACGCACATTTTGATTAAAATTTTAAAATACATAAAAAATAGTAATGACTATTGAAATAAAAAAGATTTAGCAGTAAAATAACATTACTAAAATTCGTGCAAAACACGAAAATAAGGAGTGACGCTATGGAGATTAAGAGAGATTCCTACCTTGAACAGTTAAAGATAAGAAAAGATAATGGCATGATAAAGGTTATCACAGGTATTAGGAGATGTGGCAAATCATTTCTATTATTTGTGTTGTTTAAAAAATATTTACTGGAAAGTGGTGTAGACAATGACCACATTATTGAGATTGCCTTAGACGGTATTGAAAATGAGGAACTGAGAGATCCAAAGAAGTGTTACCGGTATATTAAAGATGCAATGAAAGATGACCAGAAATATTATCTGCTCTTGGATGAAGTACAGTTTATGCCCCGTTTTGAGGAAGTGCTGAATAGTTTACTTCGTATCAGTAATATTGATGTATATGTGACGGGAAGCAATTCTAAATTTTTATCAAGTGATATAGTAACAGAATTTAGAGGAAGGGGGGATGAGATAAGAATTTATCCCTTATCATTTGCGGAGTTCTATGCAGCTTTCGATGGAGATTATGATGATGCATGGGAAGAGTATATGATATATGGTGGATTGCCACAGGTGGCACAGTTTTCTGTTGAACGCCAAAAAGCTGAATATTTGAAAAATATTTTTAACAATGTTTACATCAAAGATGTGGTAGAGCGAAACAGGATTCAAAATGTTGCTGAAATAGGGACATTGGTAGATATTCTTGCTTCTGCCATAGGAGCTCCAACCAATCCAACAAAAATAGCAAATACTTTTAAAAGTGAACGAGGCGTCAATTACGGCAATAAGACCATATCTAACCATATAGATTATCTTGTAGAAGCATTTTTGATTTCCAAAGCAGAACGGTATGATATTAAAGGTAGGAAATATGTGGGGGCAAATCTGAAATACTATTTTACAGATGTGGGACTTAGAAATGCCAGATTGAATTTTAGACAGCAGGAACCCACTCATATTATGGAGAACATTGTTTATAATGAGTTGCTTGTGCGTGGTTATAATGTGGATGTTGGTATTGTAGATGTATTTGCAAAGAATAGTGAAGGAAAGAGAGTTCATAAGCAGTTAGAAGTTGATTTTGTAGTAAACCAGGGCAGTCAGAGATACTATATTCAGGTGGCGTATGATATGACTTCTGAAGAAAAGCAGATACAGGAGCTTAATTCATTTAGAAATATACCGGATTCATTTAAGAAGATTGTTATAGTGAATGGAACCAAAAAGCCGTGGAGAAATGATGAAGGATTTGTAATTATGGGAATGAAGTATTTTTTGCTTAATGTGGATAGTTTGGAATTTTAGCATGGAAAAGCAGATAGTCTATGGAGAAGGGGCTATAAACTTATATGTTTTTTCTACGCATGATACACATTCAGAGTTGTGTGATGCGATAAGAATTGCCAAAGGCTATCGGAAGGAAAAGTGGGGATATTTTCTTAGGGCAGAAAGTTTTTATATCGTCGCAAATCTTTATTGACGGAAATAAAAGAGCATCCGTGATTTTTGCTAATCATTACTTAATATCACATGGGCAAGGCTTTTTGGTTATTCCAGAGGAACATGTACCTGAGCTTAAGCAAAAGTTAGTTGCCTTTTATGAGGGGAAAGATAAAGAGGTTATAAGAGTTTTTTTAAAAGAAAAATGTTGGCAGACATTTTGATGAGAGTTTATGAAGTTTGACGCCGTGAACATATGGAAAGGGGAAATATGATGGAAACAGAAAGACTTATATTAAGAAGATGGACAGATGCAGATGCGGATAGTCTGTTTGAATATGCAAAGAATCCGGCAGTTGGCCCGATTGCAGGCTGGCCGCCGCATAAGAGTATAGAGGAGAGCAAAGAAGTTATCCGCAATGTATTTAATGGAGCAGAATGTTACGCTATATGTGAAAAAGATAATAATACTGCAATTGGAGCGATAGAATTAATGTTAAATGGACATACCGATATGACGGAACGTGATGATGAATGTGAATTGGGATATTGGATCGGACAACCCTTTTGGGGAAGAGGATATGTACCGGAGGCAGCAGAAATGCTCCTAAGACGTGCATTTCAAGAACTGGGTATGACAACGGTCTGGTGTGGATATTATGATGGAAACCAGAAGTCAAAAAGGGTACAGGAAAAGCTGGGATTTGTATTTCATCATACCTGTAATGAAGTGCCGGTGCCTCTTTTAAATGAAGTAAGAATAGGACATACAAGTGTATTGACAAAGGAACAGTGGGAGAGTAAATAGTTTCGTAATTAATGGACAGGGTTTTAGGATGAAATGAAAAATCAATGGAGGGGAATAACTTATGTTAGATTTAGTAGTGAAACATAACGAACTAACAGCAGAACAATTTATCGAATTATGGGAAACGGTATGGGGAGATGACCCATCTCTTGAAATAAGGCTACCGCGATCCCACAGGCTTTAATGGATCGGCAAAAACAATAAAAAAGAAATCGCATAGATACAGGAGCTGTGGTATACTGTGTCTATGCGAATTTATAATAGTCTTGGGACAATGTATTGGAGGTAATGCAATGGAATTTGAACTGCTTGCAGATAGCATTAAGCAAATAAATGATAAAGCAAGTTCAGCAGCAAAAAGTGCTGTAAATCAGCTCATGACATTGCGCAATTGGGCGATTGGTTATTATATAGTTGAATACGAACAAGATGGCAGCGACAGAGCAGAATATGGTTCTCATCTTTTGAAAAATTTGGAAAAGCAAATTGATCAAAAAGGAATGAATTATACACTTTTTAAGGCTTGTAGACAGTTTTATAAAGTATATCCTCAAATTGGTTCGACAGTGTCGAGCGAATTTAAATTACCAGATTTTGGAAAAAGTTCGACGGCGTCGAACGAATTTGTCACAAATCCAGATGTTTTGGTTAATAACTTGTCTTTTTCCCATATTCGAGAAATTATGGTATTAAATGATGCGTTTGAACGATTTTTTTACGAAACAGAGTGTATGAAATGCAACTGGAATGTAAGAGAACTCCGTAGACAGATAAAAACTAACCTTTATGTAAGAGCTGGCATAAGTAAAAAACCAGAGCTTTTATTAAAAAAATCTGTTGATAATGCAAATGGAACAATGTTATCAATAAAAGATCCATTTACGTTTGAATTTTTGGGACTTGATGCAAGGGATGCTGTGTCAGAATCTGATTTGGAACAGGCTCTTATGGATCATTTGCAGGAATTTATGTTAGAACTTGGAGAGGGATTCTGTTTTGAGGCAAGACAAAAGAGAATTATAATAGATGATAAATATTATTTTATTGACCTTGTTTTTTATAACCGTCTTTTACATTGCAATGTTATTATTGAACTTAAGAATGATGAGTTCAAACATGAGGATTTGGGACAGCTTAACGCTTATGTAGGGTATTATAAGAAAAATGAGATGACAGAAGGAGATAATCCGCCAGTAGGAATACTACTTTGTACAGACAAAGGCTCGCAGATGGTAGAATATGCATTATCTGGAATGGATAACCAATTATTTGTTTCAACTTATATGTTACATTTACCTGACAAGAAGAAACTAGAAGAATTTATGTTAAAAGAGATAGAAGAAATGGGAGTGCGGCAATTCTAATCCGGATATTGAGTTGTTGTCTCCAATAGCAAGATTATTGAATATTTCTCTTGATACATTATTGTCTTATCATGAAATGCTTACGAGTGCAGAAATTGAAGAGATTATCAAGAAAATGGATAACATGATTTCAGAAGAAGGTTATGAAAATTTTACATACAGTAATGGTTCTTATACATATCATGATACATATGTAGGCGGGGAACAGTTTGTCGGGGAAGAAGCTATATGGTATGAAGGTAAATCACAGTATGCAATGAATTACGCAGGACGCGTTTTAGATCAGAAGTTCAGTGGTGATTTCTTAAAAGAAGCACTTCGTCAGGCCGATAAAAAGATGCCGTTTAGAGGACCGGAGTATTATCAATCAGGACAGTATATTTATAAGTGTAATGTGGTTGGAGATTTTTGTTGGTTTCAAGGTTATGAAGAAATTTACTGTGATAATGAAAGGGTATATGAATGTTATTTTCATGGTGGAGTAACAAAGTAAATAATAGTATTTACAATTTCGTTTTAGAAACATAAATCAGTTGTCGACATTTTGCAGGCAGCTGATTTTTTGCATGATATAGTTATATGGCGCACGAAGTTTGGTACCGTGAACAGTAACCAGCTTTTGACTTTTCCGGAAATTCATGATATTATTGGTTAGTTACAGCTAACCAATAGATAATTATAAAGGAGAAAGCCTTATGACACCAGAAGAATATAAACAACTTTCTATTAAAGAATTTACGCAGGCTGCAAAAATTTATGATAGTGGACACGCAGGAATTTATGAAATGTGCAAGGATGATTATCCTCCGATTTTGGCTGAATTGGAAAAGGAATCATTCCATGATGTTCTTGACTGCGGCTGTGGAACCGGACCGATGTTGCAGCTGCTTCATGAAAAATATCCGGATAAACATTATGTTGGTCTTGACCTTACACCGGAGATGATCCATGTTGCTCAGGCGAAAGAGCTTTCCAACACGGAATTTATTGTAGGTGATAGTGAAAATCTTCCTTTTGACGAAGATTCTTTTGATGCAATTATATGTTCAAATAGTTTTCATCACTATCCGAATCCGCAGAATTTTTTTGACAGTGCTTATCGTGTTTTGCGAAAGGGCGGTCGTCTGATCTTGAGAGACTATACATCATCGAATCTCGGTGTCTGGCTGATGAATCATCTGGAAATGCCTCTGGCAAATCTGGTGGGACATGGAGATGTGAAAATATGTAAGCAGGAAGAATTTATAACTATGGCAGAAAAAGCCGGATTTACAGTATTGAGTATGGAACGGCAGAAAGGTTTTCGTGCACACCTTGTTGCACGAAAATAAGGATGGCACGAAGTGCGACACCGTGAACATCATAAACGTTAGCTACACATTAAAAGATATTAAATATGACATGGGTTAAAATGGATTTTTAGGGAACTTTTTTGTAGTATATAGATGAAAAAGTTCCCTAAATTTTTGTGCAAATAATTAGAGTTCTAT
>HF987823.1:13170-17697 GCA_000431135.1 Clostridium sp. CAG:590 | reverse complement strand
TGCGAATAAAATTTGAAAAATATTCGTAAAAGTACTTGACAGGGAGGTTAGTTAGGACTAACATATATGCGAATGAAATAAAGAAAATGTTCGCATATAGCGAGGAGGAAGCAGAATGTTTATTGAAGGAAAAGACTTAGTAAAAAAATATGGAAAGGGCGAGGCAACGGTGTATGCCTTAGATCATACCGATTTCAGTATGGAAAAGGGAGAGATTGTTGTAATCCTTGGCCCGAGTGGGAGTGGTAAGAGTACACTGTTGAATATACTCGGTGGTCTTGATAAGGTGACAGAAGGAAGCATGATGGTGGATGGAGTGAATCTTGAGAAGATGTCTGCTAAGGAACTTGAAGTATACAGAAGAAATAAGCTGGGATTTATATTTCAGTCATATAATCTGACACCGGATCTCACAGTCAGAGAGAACATTGAGATGACCGCAGAGCTTGTAAAGGAGCCGCTTGATGTAGATACTCTTATGGAAAGTCTTGGACTTTCCAAGTATGAGAAGCATTTTCCAAAGGAGCTTTCCGGTGGTCAGCAGCAGAGGACGGCAATCGCCAGAGCCATGGTGAAGAAGCCGGATATCCTTCTTTGTGATGAGCTTACCGGTGCATTGGACACCAAATCCTCAAAAGATGTTTTGAAGAGAGTGCAGAGTATGAATGATACATACAAGACAACCGTTGTGATCATTACACATAACGTGAATATAGCCAGTATGGCAGATCGTATTATTAAGATCACAGATGGTAAGGTTGTGTCAAATACGAAGAACGCAGACAAGAAAAGAGTAGAGGAGATGGAGTTGTAATATGACGATCAACAAGAGAGCTGGACGCAGCATTAAGAAAAATAAATCATTTTATATTATAAGTATTATCCTTACTGCACTTACATCTATGATCATAGTGGCGGCTGTGTCAACAGGTCATACCCTTACCAGTGTTGTGAGAGATTTTGTAGATGAATATAAGGCAGAGGATGCAGAATTTGTTACATATAAGCCCTTGTCAGAGGAAGATATAGACAAGCTGGAAAAGGAATATGATGTAATCCTTGAGTATAGCGGCTATAAAGATATTCATGTAAAAGGCGGAGATCTGGATGGGGTAACTATCAGAGCATTTGCCATGCCTGAGAAGCTGAATCTGTGTGATGTGAGAGAAGGTCATGAACCGGGAGATGGAGAGGCACTTCTTACACAGGACTTTGCAGATGTTCACAACATAAAAATAGGGGATGAGATCTCCCTTGGAGATGATTCCTATAAGGTATCTGCATACACCACTAAGGCAGATTATATCTATATGCTTCAGACATTTACAGGGTTCATTGATAATGAGAAATTTGCAGCGATCGTTGTAGACCGTCCTGAATATGACCGGATTGATACAGAGGAGACCGGATATTATTCCATAAAGTACAATAAGGACAATTCAAAAGAAGTCCGCGAGAAGTTGAACAGCGATTATATAATTGCAAGTTATATGGCAGTTACAACGAACACCAGAATCTCGATGCCGGTAAATGAGGGAGATGCCGTTACCAACATGGCTACCATGTTTGCACCGGTCATGTTCGTCATTGTTCTTACACTGATTGTCATGGTGCTTGGGAGAAATATAAAGAATGAGCAGTATCTTCTTGGAACATTTATTTCTCTGGGATTTTCGAGAAAACAGATCATAGGACATTATGTAAGATATGGTCTGATTCCGGGTGTGGTTGGAAGTGTACTTGGAGTGCTGGTTTCCATACCGCTTACTAAGGTTTTGTGCAGATTTTACATTGAATATGATTTTGAGACGCTTATATATAAGCCAATCTATGATCTTCCTTCTGTTGTAATTGCTCTTGTGGTACCGACGCTTCTTTATTGTGCGGCGATTGCAATACAGGCAGGAAAGCTTCTTAAGAAAGCACCTGTGGATCTGCTGAGAAATACAGGAAAAGATACAAAAGCCATTGGTATCATGAAGAACAGCCGCGCCAAGACCCAGGTGAAAATGAGAGTGAGAAGTGTAATGGGACATCCGGGAAGAAGTATCGTTACAACTATCGGTGTGGCGATAGCAGCCTTTTGTATCGTTGCCGGACTTGTTATGAGTGATAGTATGGATGCCCTGCTTAACGATGGCCTTACAAGTTCTATTAAATACGAATATCTGTACCGATTAAATACCCTTCAACAGGGCACACCGGATGAGGGAGAGGCGTTGTTCCAGAATTATTATGAAGTGGATGGCAGTACCGTACAGCTTTCTGCACAGGGAATAGAGACAGGTTCCAAGTATTTCCCGGACAAGACAGACAGTGGAGAGAAGTTAGAGCTTGACAAATATTATCTTACAAGTGCAGCGGCAGAGACATTTGGCATGGAGCCGGGAGAGGAATTGATATTTTATAACATTGCTGATCTTAAGGAGCATAAGGTAAAGATCAGTGGAGTTGTAACAGACAATACGCATTGCTACCTGTATACAGGAAGAGACAATGCGACAGAGCTTGCGGGTGTGGATGCCGGTACATACAACTGTATCATAAGCAAGGATGCTCTGACACTTGACAAGGAGCTTGTGGCTAGTGAGACGAAGATGACGGTAACAGCAGATACAATGGATAATCTGATGGGACCTATGAAGGCAATTATTCTGATGATCGAGATCGTGGGAATTGTACTGGGTGTATTTGTACTGTACCTGATCATCAATATGATAGTGTCTGAGACGTCAACTAATATCTCGGTAATGAAGGTGCTTGGTTTCAACCGAAAGGAAATCTCAAACAGAGTACTGAATGTGAATCATGTTCTGGTATGTATCGGATATTTGTTGGGAATACCGATGGCATATACATTTGTCAAGGTAGGATATTCTGATACAATGGAGAATTATGGAATGTTGTTATCACCGGTTGTAACTGTGAAAGCAATCGTGACCGGTTTCCTGCTTACCTGGGTTACATATGAATTGTCCCTCCTTCTTCAAAAGAGAAAAATATCAAGGATTGACATGGTGGAAGCTTTGAAGGAAAATAGTAGAAGCGAATAGTATTTATTTGCGAATACTGTTATTGGAGGAGTCGGATGGCTAAGCGGGTATTTACAGAAGAGGAGAGAGCAGAATATAGAGAGAAAATGCTGGCAGCGGGATTTGATCTGCTGAAGCAGTATGGAATGACACATATGTCGGTTGCGAAGATCACGGAGGCAGCGGGCATAGGTGTCAGTACTTTCTATAATTTCTTTCCGTCAAAAGAGGCTTATGTGTATGAGGTGTTGCAGTACAGGAGAAAGATTATTCCCGATCTGTTAAGGATGGCGTTGAATGGAAAGGAAAAGGCGGGACCTGCCGAGGCAAGAACCTATCTGAAATTCATGATTGACGAGAATTACAGTGTATTTCCAAGTCTTTCTCCGGAGGATGAGAAGCGGCTTGTGGAGATGCTTCCGGAGCAGGCGGCACCGAACCAGCAGAAAGAAATGCAGATTGCGAATCAATTCATAGCCATTATGGAGGATGTCCGTCCGGATGCCAATATGACGCTGGTCGCAAACCTCATTAAGATCTATGTACTCGGTGCGGAGGGAAGGGCGATCCTTCATGAGGCAGCATATGAAGAGACTATGGAGCGTATGCGGGATCTGATATTGTATGAGATATTTGGAAGAACGAAGTAGTGGAGGAGAATATAACATGAGCGGAAATATGATAGGATTTATAATATGGGTGATTGTTGCGCTTATCATCATTGGTATGGGAATCAATGCGTGCTTTTCAAAGAAGGAAGTTGCGTTTGGCTTTTGGGCAAATATTAAGCAGTTTCCTGTGAAAGATATAAATGGTTATAATCGTGCTACCGGTAAATTGTTTATTCTTTATGGATTGATCTTAATTGTATTAGGACTGCCCCTATTAAAGGGGCAGAATAATCCGTATATTCTGCTGTCGGTACTCGGAGTGATGATTGAGACGATTGCGATTATGGTAATCTACGGTATGTGCGTTGAGGCGAAATATAAAGAATAATAGAATTCATGTAAAAATCAGCTTGTAATTGAAAAGAGTTGTGCTATAATTATGGGTTAGATGTGACTAACCGTAAAGATAGGGCAGTGTTTCTCTATGGAGGGTGATACGTCACAAAAGATAAGGATAAAGAGGAAGGTACATAGAAGTGACTATTCATGAATTTGGAAAAGAAAATAAGGAAACCATTTTGCTGATTCATCCATCTGTTGTGAAATGGGATTATTTTGAAAATGTGATTCCTTTGTTACAGAAGAATTATCACCTGTTGGTTCCGGCACTTCCTGGTTATGATTTTGATAATGACAGTGATTTTACCAGTGTGGAACAGATAGCATCTGAATTGAATACATGGCTTAAGAAAGAAGGATATCCGGAATTATATGCCGTATATGGTTGTTCAATGGGAGGTTCCATTTCACTGCTGGTAGCATTAGGACAAAAGATTAAGATAAGGCATTGTGTTATTGACGGAGGAATTACACCTTATCAGTTA
>HF987823.1:0-13085 GCA_000431135.1 Clostridium sp. CAG:590 | reverse complement strand
TGGTGTGGCGTTACTGGAAAAAGCATTTGCGACAGATGATTATTCTAAGGAAGATCTGCAATATGTAGTGGATGTTTTGCGGCATTGTAGTAGCAAGACGATATGGAGAACGTTTGATTCATGTAATAATTATAAAGTTCCAGAACCGGTTCCCAAAGTGGATACGAAGCTTCACTACTGGTATGCAAAAAATGAGGAAAAAGAGAGAAAACAGGATATCAATTATATAAAGAGCAAATTTCCTCAGACGGAGTTTGAAATATTACCGGATTTGGGACATGGAGGACTTGTTTTATTGAAACCAGAATTGTTTGTGGAAATGATTGACAGACTTTAATTAGGAGGTATTAGAAATGATCGTGTTACTGCAAATTGTGTTATATTGTCTTTTATTTATGCTGCTTGTGAAATGTGCAGCAAGAAACAGCGGGCGGAACTGCTTATATTTTTACCCGGATGAATATTTAGCCGAGGCGCAGAAACGTGGGCTTGCCGACATAGAGGAGACGAAGAAGAAAGCAAAAGGATTTATGATACCATTCTGTATCATTATGTTCATTGTTCTGATTCTGTTTATTGCGGTATGGAATCATGTCACAGATTATAAGACAGCATATATTCAGACAGCACTTTTCCTTGTAGTAATGAACTGGTTTGACGGTATTGTAATTGATAGAATCTGGGTAGGACATAGCAAGATCTGGAAGATAGAGGGTATGGAAGGTGTTCCATATGTTCATTCATGGAAAGCAATCATAACGAAACGTAGCATTGCAACGGTATCTTATCTGATCATTGCATTTGCGGTGGCAGGTCTTATTGTGCTGATTGGAAAAATCTGATTTAAATGTGGAATAACATATTGTAAAAGAATTTGTAGAACTGACCAGCATATTTCTTGTAAATTAAAACAAACCATTATTTTGATTGTTTTTTTATACCTAAAACAATCAAAATAATGGTTTTTGTTTACAAATATTATATTTTATGATTTAATAAAGAAAAAGTCGGAAATCATAAAACTGGAAGGTGAGTTTATGAAAGAAAGATTATTTGTAACACCAGAATACACAACTGCAAAGGAAATTAAACAGATTCGGAAGGAATTACATTTGACGCAGAAAGAATTTGCAGAATTTATCAATTGTTCCAAGCCGACCGTAGAACGTTGGGAGAGAAGCGAAGAAGTGATTCGTGGGCCAATTGTTCCATTTCTAAAAATGTTGCAAAAATATCCGGAATATGAGCAGGAAGTGAAGGTGCCGGAAAAAGTGTGGCCGCTCAGAATATGGTATATGTATGAGCAGGACGTATGCACTATGATTGATGTGAACGAGTTAGAACGAAAAGTCAAAATAAGGAATTATACAGATAAGGTTATGTTCCGTGCTTTCGGTACGGTAGAAGATCCGGATTATAATGATTATCAGGAGTTTTTAAAATCAAGATGTTTCCCGGAAAGCCGAGATAAGATGAAATTGATATTGAAGGATCTGGGACTGCCATTTTATGATCCGATTATGATTATAGAGAAGACTGAGGGCCGAATGGCAGAAGATGATTTTTGGATTCGCATAGAGAGGTAGATGCATGATAGAATTATTTGAGCAGAATATCCGGACAAATGACCGGCAGTCTTCAAAAGGGAACCAGCTAAAATGGGAGAATGAAGGAATATGGTATAAAGCAGATTATACAGGTTATGAAGGTCTGGCAGAGTATATGATTTCGCATCTTCTGAAAAAGTCAACCATGGCAGAGAATGAATTTGTATGCTATGATCTGGAAAAAATAAAATACGGTACTGTGATTTATAATGGCGTGAAGAGTAATAATTTTCTAAGTGAGGACTGGCAGATTATTACGCTGGAGCGGTTGTTCAAGAATTTTTTCGGGGAAAGTCTATACAAGACTTTGTATAGAATACCAGAACAGGAGGAACGATTACATTTTTTAGTGCAGCAGGTAGAACGCATGACAGGACTTCAGGAATTTGGCATTTATATGAACAAGTTGTTGACGATTGATGCGTTATTTCTGAATGAAGATCGTCATACACACAATATTGCGGTTCTGATGAATGGGAAAGGGGACTATGCGTATTGTCCGATTTTTGATAATGGGGCAGGATTACTGGCAGATACAACTATGGATTATCCTCTGTCGGGAGATGTTTATACGCTTATGGATAATGTCCAGTCAAAAACAGTATGTAGCGAATTTGATGAACAATTAGAGATTTCGGAAGCCTTATATAAAGCAAACTTGAAATTCAAATTTACGAAAAATGATGTAACAGAACTGCTTAAAAATGCAGAGGTATATCCGGAAGAAATCAGAAACCGGGTAGAAACGATTATATTTGCACAGATGCGAAAATATACTTACTTATTTTCGGCAGTGTAAAGAAAAAAGTGATAGAAATCGGAAGTCGCGAGGGGATAGATATATGAGAACATTTCAATAGTAAGTTTTTATTTTTTGACCATTATAGATATACTTGGTTTAATCAATTGACATGAAGTATATAAAGGAGGACGATGCTGATGGAAAATCCTTATTCTCTTGTATTTGGAAAAATGCCAAGTAATTATATTGATCGTGAATTAGAATTAAATGAAATACTATTATTTGTAGAAAAATACTTTCAGAAAAGAGAAGATATATTGATTGATAGGGGATACGGTAAAATAGATTTTACACTGCCAAGATTTAAAAAGATTGCCTGCCACAATATTGAGCTGGGCTTTTGGGCAAAGTGAAAAAACTCATGAATTTTAATAATTGTATATTTGGAAATTTTTGATAGATTTTTGTTTGACTTTTTGGAAAATTATAAATATAATGAGGAACGAACGAGTAGCAAATCTGCGTAAATCCAGTTTTGCTGCTCTTTTTTTATGCAGAAAAAGGAGGATTAAGTTAAGATGGCAGAAAGTAACAAGATGAAGGAGATGCCGGTCAATAAGCTTATGGTGCAGATGGGGATACCGATGATCTTATCTATGGCATTGCAGGCGGTTTATAACATTGTAGATAGTGCATTTGTTGGAAATATGCGAGTAGGAAGTGAGGCGGCATTGAATGCACTTACACTGGTGTTTCCGGTTCAGATGCTTATGGTCGCAGTTGGAATTGGAACAGGTGTTGGAACAAATGCACTTCTTGCAAGAACACTTGGACAGGGTGACAGGAAAAAGGCTGCAAAAGTTGCAGGAAACAGTTTATTCCTGGGAGTAATTATTTATGCGATATGTCTGTTGTTTGGAATATTTGGTGTGAAAGCTTATATCGCATCTCAGACGGTTGATCCGGAAGTAATTTCTATGGGAACAGATTATTTAAGGATATGCTGTGTGATTTCATTTGGAATAATTTTCTTTTCCTTATTCGAGAAATTATTGCAGGCAACCGGACGTTCACTATATTCTACAATCGGTCAGATTGTGGGAGCAGTGGTAAATATTATTCTGGATCCGGTCATGATCTATGGTATCGGTCCGGTGCCGGAAATGGGAGTGGCAGGTGCTGCTTATGCTACCGTGATCGGTCAGGTTGCATCAGCGGTGTTGTTATTCATTTTCCATATAAAATACAATAAGGAATTTGAGCATGGTGTAAAATATATGAAACCGGAAGGCAGAATAATCAGGGAAATCTATGCAATTGGACTTCCTGCAATTATTGCACAGGCACTTATGTCTATCATGGTTTATGTGATGAATTTAATTTTGAAATTCAGTCCATCGGCACAGACGGCATATGGTTTGTTCTATAAGGTACAACAGTTTGTATTGTTTCTTGCATTCGGGCTTAGAGACGCAATCACTCCGATCATTGCATTTGCATATGGAATGGGAAGCAAAAAGAGAATTCGGGATGGAATTAAGTATGGTCTGATCTATACCGCTGCATTAATGATTTTAGGCGTTGCAATTACAGAGATTTTCCCCGGAGCTTTTGCAACGTTGTTTAATGCGGGACAGTCAAGAGTATATTTTATTAGTGCAATGAGAGTAATTTCGGTAAGCTTTCTGTTTGCAGGAATCAATGTGGCGTATCAGGGAATCTATCAGGCACTGAATGGAGGCATGGAATCATTGGTTATCTCCCTGTTGAGACAGATTATCATTATCCTGCCATTAGCTGGAATTTTTTCCGTGTTTGTCAGAAATGGTCAGATGACAGTTGCACTGATCTGGTGGGCATTTCCAATCACGGAAGTGATTGCCTGTCTTGTGGGATATGTATTATTAAAGAGAATCAGAAAAAATGAAGTAGAAGTTTTGAATTGAAAAGGAAATAATATTCACAAAAAACAAGTGCGAATTTTGTGACGGGTTACACGTTTAACCTTTGTAAAAACCCTGTTTCTATAGTACCATATAATCAGAATATCTGATAAAGAAGGGATGAATATGGCACAGAACAGGGTTCGGATTATAGATGTTGCAGATGCATTAGGACTTAGCACTGCGACTGTCTCAAAGGTGATTCATGGTAAAACAGAAAAGATTTCAGATGAAACCGTGAAACGTGTCCAGCAGTAGTTGGTTTTATTGTGTTGATTGGCAGAATCTGATTTTATCAGATATGCTGGAAAAGTATTATATGGTACGAAAACGATGAGATTTTTAACAAAAGGAGATTTTTTATGCAAACAGTATATATAGCAGGTGGCTGTCTCTGGGGAGTGCAGCATTTTTTTGATAAGGCACCAGGAATAATAGAGACAGAAGCGGGAAGAGCCAATGGGCAGACAGACTCTTTGGATGGTGTATATGATGGATATGCAGAATGTGTAAAGGTGACCTTTGATGAGAAGGTTACGACCATTACGAACCTCATGGAGCAGTTGTTTGAGATTATTGATCCGTATAGTCTGAATAAGCAAGGGGTTGATGTTGGAAAGAAGTATAGAACGGGTATATACAGCACTTCCACAAAGCACCTTGACGAGGCAAAAGCATTTATCCGGAATCGGGAAGACTGTGATAAGATCGTTGTGGAGGTATTGCCGCTAACGAATTATGTCAGGAGTGCAGAGGAACATCAACATCATTTGGAAAGACACCCGGAGGATTGCCACATGTGTCATATTCCGGATGCGCTACTGAACAAATATAGATAGCATGAACATGATTGACGGACGTGTGCGAAATTATCTAATACCTGTGCCGCCCGTGACAATGTCCTCACGCATTTCACAATCCTTACGCTGTGTAAAGGTGTAATTTTTCTACTTTTCCTATTAACCTACTTTACAAATAGGGAAATAGGTGTTATAATGCACCTAACATGAGGAAAGGATATGAGATACCGTGGAGAGATTACAAGTCAGACGGATTCAGACGGATGTGCTGATTGTTGGTGGTGGAACGGCTGGCTGCTACGCAGCACTGACCATCAGCCGGAATTCGAATCTGTCGGTTTTAATAGCTGAGAAAGCGAATATTAAGAGAAGCGGCTGCCTGGCGGCTGGAGTCAATGCGATTAATGCGTACATAACGAAAGGACATGTTCCTCAGGATTATGTAGATTATGCGACAAAGGATGCAGCCGGAATCGTAAGAGGAGATCTATTGTTGACGGCGGCAGAGCATTTTAATGAAGTGACCGAGGACATGGAACGATTGGGACTAGTGATCCTGAAGGATGAGAATGGTGATTATGTAGCCAGAGGCAATCGGAATATTAAGATCAACGGAGAGAACTTCAAGCCGATTCTTGCGAAAGCGGTCGAAGAGGCAGACCGGGTAGAAGTGCTCAACCATATCAATATTACAGATTTACTGGTAGAGGATAACCGGGTATATGGAGCAGTTGGTTTTTCGGTTACGGATGAGGCTGCCTATGAGATTCGTGCCAATGCAGTATTGATTGCAACCGGTGGAGCAGCAGGACTATACCGTCCGAACAATCCGGGATTTTCCAGACATAAGATGTGGTATCCGCCATTTAATACCGGGGCGGGATATGCAATGGGAATACGGGCAGGGGCAGAGATGACTTCCTTTGAGATGCGCTTTATTGCATTGCGCTGCAAGGATACGATCGCACCGACCGGAACGATCGCACAGGGTGTTGGAGCCAAACAGGTGAATTCGAGAGGAACCGTGTATGAGAAACATTACGGTCTGACAACGAGTGAGCGTGTATATGGAACGGTTCGGGAGAATCAGTTAGGACATGGACCGTGTTACCTGCAGACAAGTGGAATCACAGAGAAGCAGAATGAAGAATTGCTGAAGGCATATCTTAATATGGCGCCAAGTCAGACACTGCGATGGATTGAGACAGGTAAGATGCCAAAGGAACAGGATGTAGAGATTCAGGGAACGGAACCTTATATTGTGGGTGGACACACTGCAAGCGGATTCTGGATTGATACGAACCGGCAGACAACCATTCATGGCTTGTATGCAGCAGGAGATGTTGCAGGTGGATGTCCGCAGAAGTATGTGACAGGAGCTTTGGCGGAAGGTGAGATTGCAGCGGTAGATATTATAAGAAGATTGGAAGAGAATAAGGAAGGATGGATACCGTCTGCTCCGGCATTGTTACAGGAGAGTGCGAACAGGACCTTATTAGAATATGAGAAGATCCGGGCAACGGAACAGCCTGCATTTACAATAGAGGAATTGGAAGAGGCCATGCAGAAGGTCATGGATGAGTATGCTGGAGGAATCACAACAGGTTACCAGTATAATGAGAATCAGTTGCAGTTGGCAGATGAGAAGATTGATCAGATTATTGCACTCACAGATCATATCGGGGCAAAGGATATGCATGAATTGCTGTTTGTTTACGAATTGAAAGAACGACTGGTTGTCTGTAAGTCGTTGATCGCGCATTTACGCGGTAGGAAAGAGACCAGATGGCATGCATTCAATGAGAATCAGGATTATCCGGAGACGGATGAAGCATATTATCGTTATCTTAATTCCAGGATGAGGGATGGTAAGATTGAATTGATCTGGCGCGACATTGTAAAGGAGGGAGAATATGAGCATACGAATTAACAAGGACAAATGCATTGCATGTGGAAGATGTACACAGGTCTGTCCGGGCACGTTGATCTCTCTAAAAGAGGAGAAAGCGAATATGGATTATCCAAGAGACTGCTGGGGTTGTGTATCCTGTGTAAAAGAGTGTCCGGTTGGAGCCATAGAATTCTTCCTGGGTGCAGACATTGGCGGCAATGGAAGCGTGATGAATGTTACTTCGGAGGGCGATATTCTCCATTGGAATATACATAAGACAGATGGAAGTACACAGACAATAGATATCGATCGAAGGAATGCAAACCAATATTAATCGAAGTTAATATTTGGATTATATTTAAGAGAGAATAGGAGTGAAAGAAAATGAGTGGATTATCACATTTAGATGAATTAGAAGCAGAAGCAATCTACATCATCCGGGAGGTCGCAGCGGAATGCGAGAAGCCGGTAATGTTGTATTCGATTGGAAAGGACAGTTCGGTTATGCTGCATTTAGCAATGAAAGCATTTTATCCGGAGAAGCCGCCGTTCCCATTTTTGCATGTGAATACAACCTGGAAGTTTAAGGAAATGATCCGGTTCCGTGATCAGGTTGCAAAGGATTTGGGAATTGAGATGTTAGAGTACATTAACGAAGATGGTGTGAAACGTGGAATCAACCCATTTGATCACGGTTCAAGCTATACCGATATCATGAAGACACAGGCATTGAAACAGGCACTTAACAAGTATGGATTTACAGCGGCATTTGGTGGCGGACGACGGGATGAAGAGAAGAGTCGTGCGAAAGAGAGAATCTTCTCCTTCCGTAATGAAGCACATGCCTGGGATCCGAAGAACCAGAGACCGGAGATGTGGAAGTTATATAACACAGAGATCAATAAGGGGGAGAGTATTCGTGTATTCCCAATCTCAAACTGGACGGAGAAAGATATCTGGCAGTACATCAAGAGAGAGAATATCCCGATCGTACCTCTTTATTTTGCGGCAGAACGTCCGGTTGTATACCGCGATGGCAATATCATCATGGTGGATGATGACCGTATGCGTCTGAATCCGGGAGAAGTACCGGAGATGAAAATGGTACGTTTCCGTACATTAGGATGTTATCCATTGTCCGGTGGCGTAGAATCAACCGCAACAACATTGGATGAGATTATCGAAGAGACATTAAGCTCCGTAGAATCAGAGCGTACAAGCCGTGTTATTGATAAAGATGGCGGCGCAGCGAGTATGGAAAAGAGAAAGAGAGAGGGGTACTTCTAAGATGAGTGGATTATTAAAATTTATTACATGCGGAAGCGTGGATGATGGTAAATCAACATTAATTGGACACATTTTATATGATTCCAAATTATTATATGCCGATCAGGAAAAGGCATTGATATTAGATAGTAAAGTAGGTTCCCGTGGTGGCGAGATTGATTATTCGTTATTGTTAGATGGTCTGATGGCAGAGAGAGAACAAGGAATTACGATTGATGTAGCATACCGTTACTTTACAACAGACCACAGAAGTTTTATTGTGGCAGATACACCGGGACATGAGGAATATACGAGAAACATGGCGGTTGGTGCGTCCTTTGCACAGTTGGCGATCGTTATGGTAGATGCTAAGCATGGTGTTTTGGTGCAGACCAGAAGACATGCCAGAATCTGTGCATTAATGGGAATTAAGCATTTTGTATTTGCAGTCAATAAGATGGATCTTGTAGACTACAGCGAAGAACGTTTCAAAGAGATCGAGAAAGATATTGAAGAGCTGTCTAAGGCATTGAATCTGTATGATGTAAAGCTGATTCCGGTCAGTGCAACAGAGGGTGATAATGTAACGACAAAATCAGATAATATGCCCTGGTATACCGGAGAGCCATTATTGACATATCTTGAGAATGTAGATGTTTCAGAGAATGAACCGGATGCAATCTTTTATATGCCGGTACAACGTGTATGCCGTCCAAATCATGAGTTTAGAGGATTCCAGGGACAGATTGAGAGCGGAAAAGTTACAGTTGGACAAACAATTACAACTTTACCAAGTAATGAGACTGCTACGGTAAAGGGAATTCTGAATGGTGATAAGGATGTAAAAGAAGCGGTTTCCGGTCAGGCGGTTACGATTCAGTTAGATCGTGAAGTGGATGTAAGCCGCGGATGTGTTCTGACGGATGATCCGGATCTGCCGGTTGCTAAGAATGTTACTACTACACTATTGTGGATGGATGATGATAAATTAGCACTCGGAAAGGAATATTTAGTCAAACTCGGAACAAAGAAGATTCCGGGTATTATCAAGAATATTGAATATAAGATTGATGTTAATACTGGAGAACATATCGATACAGAATACATTGAGAAAAATGAGATTGCGGTATGCCAGATTGAATTTGCACAGGCAATTGTCGTAGATGAATTCCAGAAGAATAAGACATTAGGAGAACTCATTCTGATCGATCGTGTATCCCATATGACATCTGCGTGTGGTGTAGTTGAGAGTGTGAATACGGAAGGTGAGAATCCATATTTTGAGAAAGATGATATTAAGACGTCCGGATATATCTTTGAAGAATTTTATTTCAATTTGGAGAATGCTTTCCTGTCAAAAGCAAATAATACAGATAAGACATATCATGTAGGAGATAAGGTGCCGGTAGAAGGAGACAGCTTCAAATATCCGGATTACTTTGACATTTTGGCTGTAGATAATAATGCGGTGATTCTGATCCGGAATCAGGAAGTACAGGATATCATTCCATTATCAGAATATCAGTATCAGGGACTTCCTGTGTTAGACGAGAGAGGATTTGCTTTGAAGATACGAAGTGAAGCAGATCTGGATAACTTCTTATATGAGCATGCACATGTGACAGCAGAGACTCGTTTAGATTTCCACAATAAATGGTCCAAATTCGAGACTTATCGAAGGATCGTATGCACCGATAACTTCTGGATGATTTAAGGAGGGATAGCGTGAAGATTTCAACGAAAGGACGATATGCTGTTATATTAATGCTGGATCTTGCAACATATAATACCGGCGAGCCGGTACGGTTGAAAGATATTGCAAAACGTCAGCAGATATCGGAGAAATATTTGGAACAGATTATTTCTCTGCTTAATAAGGCCGGATTTGTTAAGAGTATCCGGGGTCCGCAGGGTGGATATATGCTTAAGAATCCACCTGAGCAATATACGGTTGGTATGATCCTGCGTCAGACAGAAGGAAGCCTTACCCCGGTTAGTATTGATGATGAGACCAGTTATGAACGTCAGTCTGTTACAACAAGAATCTGGACAAAAATGGAAGGTGCAATTAATGAGATTGTAGATGGCATTACCTTGAAGGATCTTGTAGACTGGCAGATGGAACAAGTTGGACAGTACGTTATATAAATGGAATCCCCTTGTATCATTATGCAAGGGGATTCATTCTATATACACGGAAATTCATGCATTGTCATATAATGAAGTATACGAAAGTATGAAAAGGAAGGAATTATTATATGGCACGTTTTACGAATCAGGCGCAATTGCAGTATGGCAACGTGATTGCCAATTCCAACATTGCTGTCGGTGAGATCTTAGAGGTTTTATCGGCAACTAAGACAGCAGTCAGAAACACATATGGACAAAGTGACAGCATAACTTATATTGTGAGTATTGTGAATTCCGGAACAGTTGCTTTGAACGGAATTACATTAACCGATAATCTGGGTGAGTATGAATTTAATGTGACAGCATTGGTTCCGCTGACCTATGTATCTAATACAGTGAAGTATTATGTAAATGGGATTTTACAGCCAACTCCAACGGTGGTTACACAGTCACCGCTTGCGATTTCCGGTATCACTATTCCGGCTGGCGGCAATGTAATTTTGGCGTATGAGATGGCAATCAATGAATTTGCACCATTAGGCACGGAATCGGAAATTCGTAACAGAGTAACGATTTCAGGTGGTGGAATCACACCGATTACGGCAGAAGAGACAATTGATGCAAGCAGTGATCCGATTCTCACTATTACCAAATCAGTGAGCCCGGTTCCTGTAACAGAAAATGGAACATTAACTTATACATTTTTGATTCAGAATACCGGAAATGTAGCAGCTACAGAAAGTACAGCAGCATTGATCACGGACACATTTGCTCCGATTCTGTCAAACCTTTCTGTATCATTTAATGGTGCTGCATGGACAGAAGGAGAGAATTACACATATGATGAGACGACGGGCAGGTTTGTTACAGTAGCAGGACAGATTACTGTTCCGGCAGCAACCTATACACAGGATGCAACGACAGGCGCATGGTTTGTAAATCCGGGAGTAAGCACTCTGATTGTAGCAGGAACCGTATAAAAGAATATATAATGTAATCGCCATAATAGATTCTTAGAATGTGTTATGGCGATATTTTTTGTCCTTTTGAAATGAATATGATAGAATGATAACAATTCACGAGCCTGTAAGGGTGAATCGTCGAATGTGATCACGAACGATGCTCATGATATGATGAGATTACAATAAGAACGGGAGCAGAAACATGTACAAGACATATTTATTTGATTTGGATGGAACGATTACCGATCCGGGAATAGGAATTACAGACTCAGTAATGTATGCCCTTTCAAAATTTGGAATTACCGTGGAGGAACGAGCCCAGTTATATCGGTTTATCGGACCGCCGCTGTTCGATTCTTTCCGGGATTTTTATGGATTCGATAAGACGAAGGCAGAACAGGCAGTTTCGTACTATCGGGAATATTACCGGGATAATGGAATCTATGGCTGCTATGTGTATGATGGAATAGAAATGTTGTTGCAGAAGCTGAGGGCAAAGGGGTGCTATATTTTATTGGCAACGTCTAAGCCGGAACCATTTGCAAGACAGATTTTAGAACATTTTAACTTAAGTCAATATTTTGATGTGATTGCAGGAAGTGATTTTGAAAATGTACGGAACACGAAAGCCAAAGTAATTGCATATGCACTTTCAACATTTGCACATA
Source organism: Clostridium sp. CAG:590 (assembly GCA_000431135.1). Taxonomy (GTDB): domain Bacteria; phylum Bacillota; class Clostridia; order Lachnospirales; family Lachnospiraceae; genus CAG-590. The sequence continues at coordinate 1,076 of HF987823.1, read as the reverse complement.
ATACGGGAAAGACTGTCGAGGAGATTAAGGCATCGGCGGTGATGGTCGGAGATCGCTTTCATGATGTGAAAGGTGCGAAGGAGAATGGAATTCCAACGATTGGGGTAACTTTTGGTTACGGAGCGAAGGAAGAATTAGTAGAGGCTGGTGTTGCGTATATTGCAGTTACACCGCAGGATGTTGTAGAACCAATACAGGTGAGGTAAGTATATGGAATTAGAGTGTATGATTGAGAATATGAAAAAGGCATTAAAGCGGGACAAGCTTGTGATCTTTGTCGGGGCGGGTGTCTCAAAGAATTCAGGAATTCCAACCTGGGGACAGATGGTGCGGCAGTTTGCAGAACGTATGGATTATCCGGTGAATCGTCTTTCTACAACGGAATATATTCGGATTCCACAGTATTTTTATGGAATGGATCAGAGTGAACATCATGAGGAATATTATCGCATTTTACAAGAGACTATCTCAATGGACGTGAAACCCAATCCATTAAATGAATTGATTGCGCAAATACATCCTAAACATATTGTTACGACCAATTACGATAAGCTTATGGATGAGGTGGCAGATGGATATGAGATTATTCGGGAGGAGAAAGATTTCTTAAAAACATCTGCCAATCATTACCTTATCAAGATGCATGGGGATATGGATCAGGTGCGACATATTGTATTCAAAGAGGACGATTATTTGCAGTATTCGGAGACACATCGTTTGACAGAAACGTTCTTGAAGTCTCTTCTGATCGATCATGTATTTGTTTTTGTGGGATATTCATTAAATGATTATAATCTCAACACGTTTACAAGCTGGATTGATTATATTGCGCAGGAAATGAACGTTAAAGAACATATGCATAAGAATTACTTTTTATCGAGCAGTAACCATGCAAGCAAACAATATCTGCATCGCTATTATCAGAATAAAGGATTGCAAGTGATCGATCTGTATAATCTTCCGACGGAGTTGGAGCAGAAGATGCAGGAGGTTCCGTTAGAAGAGGAACTGGGACGGCGGACTTATATTGTTCTCCAACAACTAATAAACTGATACCCTTGCACAGCGTAAGTGAC
>HF987822.1 GCA_000431135.1 Clostridium sp. CAG:590 | reverse complement strand
CGTCTCACTCACGCTGTGCAAGGGATTCCACATATTCGTGGATCTCACGATTAACGCGTTCCACATCCTCTTTTAGTTCTCGCGCTGACATAATCATACAATTCTGGCCTCTCGTAATTAACTGTACCAGTCCGTCTGATGTTGCAACCGTGACATAATAATCTTTTGAGATGCGATGCGTCAATTTTTCAATATAAGAATCCGCAGTCTCCGCCTCTTTTGTATACACAACGTGAATGTTGTGATAATCGAACATTTCTCCTAAGTTTCCCTTTACCCGGTAAGCATCAAATACCACGATCACCTCATACTTCAAAAATGCCTGATAATTGCACAAAATATCCAATAATTTCATACGTGCACCCTCTAAATTATCCTCGATCAAACAGGATAATTCATCCCATGCATGCACAATATTATAACCATCCACGATCAGATAACGTTCTTTTTGTTTCGGTGCCGCCTGCGGTTTATAATGATACGTTTGTACTTTGTTCTGTTTCTTATAGTAATGCTTTGATGCACGTTCATTTGCATGATACGTCCGATTCAATATCTCCTCTATCTGTTCCTCATCTATGGACTGCTCCACAATCCCGGCTCTGCGAGTCTGTAAAGCCAATTCTTCCGGTTCCGGCGTTCCATGTAGCACATTATCCATATGCATATATTCTTCTACCTGATCCCAAGGAACAATAAATCCGGCACCATGCGCACAAAAAACCGATGAGGATGGATTGGCTACATCTTCCTCTGCCTGATATCCGCATTGTTCCACAACTTCTTCTGTGTTATGACATGATCCATACCCTTCCAATGTACAGGAAAGGCTGCCTCTCCCTTTTGTATAGGAATTGAGCACTACCTGATAATTCTGCATGGTAGATACCGGTACACTGCCACTAAGTACTGCCATTTCTGTTCCTAATTCCGGTTGTGTAAATTTGCCATGCATATTCTCGACGTCCATCATAGCCCGTCCGATCATATCAGCCGGAACCTCCATACGAAATGAATAATATGGTTCCAATAATACGCTCTGTGCCTGCATAAGCCCCTGACGCACTGCCCGATAGGTTGCCTGACGAAAATCACCACCCTCAGTATGTTTGGTATGTGCCCGCCCGGAAACAACCGTAATCCGCATGTCCGTTATTGCAGAACCTGTCAGAACACCAACATGTTCCCGTTCCTCTAAATGTGTAAGGATCAGTCTCTGCCAGTTTTTATCTAACACATCTTCACTACAATCTGCCAAAAACTGCATACCACTTCCCTGTTCACCCGGTTCCATCAGTAAATGTACTTCTGCATAGTGGCGCAATGGTTCAAAATGACCAACGCCCTCTACCGTATCAGCAATCGTTTCTTTATATACAATCTGTCCCGTCCCAAATTGCACATTCACCTGATAACGTTGTGCAATCATTTTTTGAAGCACCTCAATCTGCACTTCTCCCATCAGCTTCACCTGGATAGAGGATGTATCTTCTCTCCACAGCACATGCAGCTCCGGTTCTTCCTCCTCTAACTCTTTTAATTTGGGCAACATAACCGCAGCATCTACATCATCCGGCAATTCTACTTCATAAGTAAGTACCGGTTCCAACATCGGTAATTCCGCATCTGTTTCTACACCAAGTCCCTGTCCGGGACGTGACTGGCTAAGACCTGTGACAGCACATATCATACCTGCTCCCACCTGCTGCACGGTCTCGTATTTTTCCCCTGAATACAACCGGATCTGATTAACCTTTTCATTCCATTGATCAAATGAATCTTTTACTGTCAGTTTCCCACTTGTAATCTTTAAATATGTCAACCGATTCCCCTGTGCATCTCTCGTAATCTTGTATACTCTTGCTCCAAATGCATCCGTTGTCCGGAACCTTCGTGTGTACTTGCAAACAGCATCTAATAACTCCTTGATTCCATTGAGTTTCAGTGCCGAGCCAAAGAAGCAGGGGAAAAGTTTCCGACTTGCCAACAATTCACAAACGTCCTCTTTCTCCACAGGTTCACCATCTAAATATCGTTCCATCAGTTTCTCATCGCATACTGCAATTTCTTCCTGCCATGTAGCATTTTCCATATCTGAAAAATCAACCACGCCATTATCTAATTGCTCTTTCAATTCCTGCATCAGTTTTTCTTTCTCCGCCGCCGGCTGATCCATTTTATTTACAAATAGAAATGTCGGAATGTCATAACGATCTAACAGTCTCCATAACGTTCTGGTATGCCCCTGCACTCCATCCGCTCCACTGATGACTAATACCGCATAATCCATTACCCATAACGCACGCTCCATTTCCGCTGAAAAATCCACATGTCCCGGTGTATCTACCAGCGTAATGCGTGTATTCTTATACGAGATCAATGCCTGCTTTGAAAATATAGTGATTCCCCGTGTCTTTTCTAATGCATCTGTATCTAAATAAGCATCCTGATCATCTACTCTGCCCGGTTTTGCGATCATTCCGCTTTCATATAATAAACTTTCCGATAATGTTGTTTTGCCTGCATCAACATGGGCAAGTATGCCCAAACAAATATGCTTTTCTTCTCTATGATCGCCCATCACGAACTCCTTTCCTAACCATTCACCTCATTATACCACACCCATTCCCCCTTGCACAGCGTAAGTGACGG
>HF987821.1:7092-12989 GCA_000431135.1 Clostridium sp. CAG:590 | reverse complement strand
CACAGGACACCATGCACCGTCTCGCGCTTTTTTGCATGAAAGGAGCGAGGTCCTGTGCTCGAAGTTCGATCGTCTCGTCTCCGACTCGGTCGGTGCAAAAAACGGTGTTCACAGGACACCATGCCCTGTCTCGCGCTTTTTTGCATAATATTATTATATAAAAACATAAAATAGACACAAAAGTGGTATATATTTGATAATTATCAAATATAAGGATGTGGTTGATTATGAGACAAACAATGAAACAACGTATGTTACAATTTATGCAGGGAAGATATGGAGTGGACCAGTTATCAAGTTTTTTAATTTGGACGGCGGTAGTATTAGCGTTAATTAGCATGTTTGTAAGAATTCCGGTATTGCCAATTGTGACATGGGTGCTTATTATATATGCATATGTCCGGATTCTTTCCAGAAATACAACAAAACGGTATGCACAGAACCAGAAGTTTTTAGATGCTACATGGGGAATCCGTAAATGGTTTGCAGATATTCGTTACCGGATCAAATATGGGAAACAGACCGCAGAGCCATATCGGATATATAAATGTAGAAAATGTGGACAGAAGATCCGGATACCGAAAGGAAAAGGAAAGATCATGATCACCTGTCCGAAATGTAAATATCAATTTAAGAAAAAGAGTTGAACAGATAGGAGCAATATATGTACGGTTATGTAGTGATGAATAAGCCGGAATTAAAGATCAGAGAATATGATGAGTATCGTGCGTATTATTGCGGACTGTGCAAAGCTTTGAAACATGCAGCAGGAAAGCGTGGACAGATTGCATTGAGCTATGATATGACATTTCTTGCTTTGCTGTTGTCTGCGTTATATGAACCGGAAACGGAAAAGATACAGGAACGTTGTATGATTCATCCGGTGGGCAAACAGAATACCCGCAAAAATGAATATATAGATTATGCGGCTGACATGAGCTTGTTGCTTGCGTGGTATAAATGCAAAGATGATTATCAGGATGATAAGAATTATGTAAAGGCAGCATATGGAAGCACACTGAATAAACAGGTACGGAAACTAGAGCAGAAATATCACAGGCAGTCGTGTGTGATAAAGGAGCAATTAGAGAAACTGGCAGTTTTAGAAAATGAGAACACAGAGAATATTGATGTTCTTTCTGCCTGTTTTGGAAATGTGCTTGCGGAGATTTTTGCAGCAAGGCAGGATGAGTGGGAAAAAGAGCTGCGGACATTCGGATTTTACCTTGGAAAATTTGTCTATATAATGGATGCATATGATGATGTGGAAAAGGACGAAAAAAAGAACCAGTTCAATCCGTTTATGAAAAAATATAAAGAAGATCATTTTGATGACTGGGTGAGACAACTGCTCGTCCTATGTGCATCAGAATTTGCAAAGGCTTTTGAGAGAATGCCGATCTTGGAAAATGCGGGAATATTAAGGAATATCATTTATTCCGGCGTATTTTGCAGATATGAAGTGATTCACAAAAAAAGAGCAGAGAGCATGGAGGAGCAGTATGAAAAATCCATATGATATATTAGGCGTGCCAACGAACGCCTCTGAGGATGAGATAAAAAAGGCATATCGGAATCTGAGCCGGAAATATCATCCAGATGCCAATGTGAATAATCCGAATAAGGCACAGGCAGAAGAACGATTCAAAGAAGTGCAGCAAGCGTATCAGGCGATCATGGACGAAAAAGAAGGAAAAACGAATGGGTATGCAGGCAACCCATTTGGTGGCTTTTCGGGAAATGGTGGTGCAAGGGGCGCAAATTATTCGGAAGACAAAGAAGATTCTTATCTTGGGGCGGCTATGAATTATATCCGTGGCGGGGATTATGCGGCAGCGATCCGTGTGCTTTCGGATATTGATAACCGGACAGGAAGATGGTATTATATTTCTGCAATCGCAAATCAAGGTATTGGAAATCAGGCGACTGCGTTGGAGCATATTCAGATTGCAATGCGCATGGAGCCGGGGAATATGGAGTATCAGCAATTCTATCAGGTGATGCAAAATGGTGGCAGTTGGTATCAGACACGCGGCAACATGTATGGTATGCCGGATGTAGGTGGCGGAGATTATTGTCTGAAGCTTTGTCTGGCAAATCTGCTATGTAATCTTTGCTGTACACCGGGTTGCTAGAAACAGGAGAATGTATGGAAGAGAGAAATCAACAGTTATATGGGAATGACAATGCCGGAAGTTCGTTTTTTGCAATGATGTCCCGGATGAAATATATTAACAGGTGGGCACTTATGCGGAATTCTTATCCGGAGAATATCAGTGAACATTCATTGGAAGTAGGAATGCTGGCACATGTATTGACGCTGATCGGCAATAAGAAATGCGGAAAGAATCTGAATGCAGAGCGTGCAGCACTGATCGGAATGTATCATGATTGTACGGAGATCATTACCGGAGACATGCCGACACCGATCAAATATTATAATCTGGATACACAGGATGCATATAAAAATGTAGAAAAACAGGCGGCAGAAGAATTATTGGGAATGTTGCCGGATTATTTACAGGAAGAATATCGTTCCTTATTGTTTGTGCAGCAGGACGAGGAATATCTGTGGACACTGGTAAAGGCTGCCGATCGGTTATCCGCATATATCAAATGCATTGAGGAAGAGAAAACGGGGAACCGGGAGTTCTCAAGTGCGAAAGCGGCAACATATGAAAAGCTGACAGCGATGGATCTGCCGGAGGTACGCATCTTTTTGAGAGAGTTTGGAGAGGCATATAAGAAAACACTTGACGAATTGAAAAAGTAGAGTTCAAAGATAGACAGAATCTGGTAAAAAGGGTATAATATTAGAATGAGAAGTAAACGATACGATGGAGGGTTATGGTATGAAGAATATTCTTTTTGTTGCGTCAGAATGCGTTCCGTTTATTAAGACGGGTGGTTTGGCAGATGTTGTGGGTGCACTGCCGAAGATGTTCCCAAAAGATGAGTATGATGTGAGAGTGGTAATTCCGAATTATACTTGTATTCCGTGGGAATATCGTGAGAAATTTCAGTATGTTCATCATTTTTATATGGATTTGGGTCAGCGGTTTGAGAATGTCCATGTAGGCATTATGACATATGAGTTAGATGGCATTACATATTATTTTATTGATAATGAGTATTATTTTTCCGGATGGGCACCATACGGAACGATTCGATTTGATATTGAGAAATTCACATTTTTCAGTAAAGCAGCACTTGCAATCTTACCGGTTATCAATTTCAAACCGGATGTAATTCACTGTCATGACTGGCAGGCAGGACTGGTTCCGGTGTATCTCCATACGTTGTATGAGAATAATGATTTCTTCCGGGGAACCAAGACGATTATGACAATCCATAATTTAAAATTCCAGGGTGTGTGGGATGTGAAGACATTTAAGTATATTTCCGGATTGCCGGATTATGTATTTACACCGGATCGGATGGAATTTTACAAGGATGGTAATATGCTGAAAGCAGGAATGGTATATTCCGATTATATTACAACCGTAAGTGATACTTATGCAGGAGAGATTCAGACGCCGGAATATGGTGAGAATTTAGATGATCTGCTTCGGTTCCACAATCAGAAGTTGTGCGGTATTGTGAATGGTATTGATTATGATGTATACGATCCGAATAAAGATGATAAGATATTCCGGAAATATAACGTAAGAAGTTATAAAAAAGGAAAAGCAGCAAACAAGACAGAGTTGCAGAAGGAATTAGGGTTACCGGTAGATGAGAACAAATATATGATTGCCATCATTTCCAGACTGACAGATCAAAAAGGACTGGATCTGATCGACTGGGTGATGGAAGGAATTGTAGATCCGTTTGTTCAGTTTGTTGTAATTGGAACTGGTGAGACCAAATATGAGAACATGTTTAAGCATTATCAATGGGTATATTCTGACCGCGTTTCTGCTAACATTTTCTATTCGGAAGAGAGGGCACATAAGTTGTACGCTGCAGCAGATGCCATGTTGATGCCATCCCGCTTTGAACCATGCGGATTGACACAGTTGATCTCATTACGGTATGGAACTGTTCCAATTGTAAGAGAGACCGGCGGATTAAAAGATACAGTTGTACCGTATAATGAGTATGAAGGAACCGGAACCGGTTTTTCATTTAAGAATTATAATGCGGATGAGATGTTGAAGATCATTAACTACTCAAAAGAGGTGTATTATGATCATAGAGATGAGTGGAACCGTATGGTAGTACGCGATATGAAAGAAGATTTTTCATGGGACAAATCAGCACTTAAATATATGCAGCTATATGATAAAGTATTAGGGTGCTAGGAGATTTTCGGATAAGATAATATGTTCCCTATGGAAAAACATAGGAGAGTGTGCTATACTCATGGACGAGATAATCGCATAATAACACGGTCTGTTACCAATACTAGCAAATATAAGACCGGTAAGAGGAGAGAAGACATGATAGACATCAGATTTTTACGAGAGAATCCAGATATTGTAAAGCAGAATATCAAGAACAAGTTTCAGGATGAGAAGCTTCCACTTGTAGATGAAGTGATTGAATTAGATGCGAAGAGCCGTGATGTAAAAGGAAAGGCAGATGCACTTCGTGCAGAGAGAAATAAGATTTCAAAGCAGATTGGTGCATTGATGGCGCAAGGTAAGAAAGAAGAAGCAGAGAACACGAAGAAACTTGTTACAGAGCGTTCAGAAGAACTTGCTGCATTAGAGGCTCAGGAGAAAGACCTTCAGGAACGTATCACGAAGATTATGATGGTGATTCCTAATATTATTGATCCGTCTGTTCCAATCGGTAAGGATGATAGTGAGAATGTTGAGATTGAGAAATTTGGTGAACCTGTAGTACCGGACTTTGAGATTCCGTATCATACAGAGATTATGGAGCGTTTCAACGGAATTGATCTGGATGCGGCTGGAAAGGTTGCAGGTAATGGATTCTATTATTTGATGGGTGATATTGCCAGATTACATTCGGCTGTAATCTCATATGCAAGAGATTTTATGATTGACAGAGGCTTCACATATTGTGTTCCCCCGTTTATGATTCGTTCCAATGTTGTGACTGGTGTTATGAGTTTTGCAGAGATGGACGCAATGATGTATAAGATCGAGGGTGAAGATCTGTATCTGATCGGAACCAGTGAACATTCCATGATCGGTAAATTCATTGATACGATTGTAAAGGAAGAGGAGCTTCCAAAGACATTGACCAGTTATTCTCCTTGTTTCCGTAAAGAGAAGGGTGCACATGGTATTGAAGAGCGTGGTGTATACCGTATCCATCAGTTTGAGAAACAGGAAATGATCGTTGTATGTAAGCCGGAAGACAGTAAGATGTGGTTTGATAAATTATGGCAGAATACAGTTGATCTGTTTAGAAGTCTGGATATTCCGGTTCGTACGTTGGAGTGTTGTTCCGGTGATCTGGCTGACTTGAAAGTGAAGTCTATTGATGTAGAGGCATGGTCTCCAAGACAGAAGAAGTATTTCGAAGTAGGAAGCTGCTCTAATTTAGGAGATGCACAGGCAAGAAGATTGAAGATCCGTGTAGACGGTCCGGATGGAAAATATTTTGCACATACATTGAATAATACCGTAGTGGCACCGCCTCGTATGTTGATCGCATTCTTAGAGAACAACCTGAATGCAGATGGAACTGTGAATATTCCAAAAGTATTACAGCCATATATGGGTGGTAAAACCAAAATTGAGTAAATGGTAATTAAATTAACAAAAGGGTATCGAATGAATCGTGAGGGATTCCATTCAATACCCTTTTTCATTTTTATTTTTGAAAATATTTCAGAATGTGTTTGTACATTGATTTTACAGCAGGAGCCATCAGATCCGGATTTAGGGAACAGATACCGATGATTCGCTGTTCAGCAGGTT
>HF987821.1:1927-7079 GCA_000431135.1 Clostridium sp. CAG:590 | reverse complement strand
GCAGGTTTTAATGGGTACATATCTACCTCATATGGAATATTTTGCATAACCAAACGTGGCATGATACAGACACCTAAACCGGCAGCGACCATGGCGATGGTACTCAAATCATCCACAACATGACAGGATGAATGAATGGTGAGCGGGTACTTTTGAAATAATTTTTGAATATCCGCATCTGTGCTCTCACTTTGGGAAACGAAATTCTGACCGTCTAACTCTGTTAATTCGATGTAATTCTTGTGCTTTGTTTTGAAATGTTTTGGAACAATACATAACAGATCATCCTCGTATAGGGCGGTGATCGGAAGGTCTTTGCAACTTGACTCTGAAAGGAATCCAAGATCGACAACTCCGGTTTTGATCCAATTATATACATCGTCATATGTTCCCTGGTAGATTTTGATCTCAATATTAGGATGCAGTTTTGAAAATGTAGTTACGATATCCGGAATAAAGTTATTGCAGGCAGATGAAAATGTTCCTATCTTCACGGAACCATGCGTTAATCCATTGAACTCCAGAATTGCCTGTTGTAATTTTGCATCACTGTTTAGAACAGTCAATATGTATGGCTGAAGATTTTCTCCATAGCTCGTTAAGGTAACACCATTTTTATTACGGTTAAATAAAGGAAAACCTAATTCTTTTTCTGCGGTAGAGATGGCATGGCTGATGGCAGAGGGGGTCAGGTTTAATAGTTCTGCTGCCCGTTGAAAGCTTCCCTGTTCTACGACTGTCTGGAATATCTGGTAAGCTAATAATGTCATGCGTTCTCCTCCTTATTCTCAAAAATTGTTGCAAGGTCAATAGGTTGCAATGTGACCAGATCTTCTTTGAAAGTGGTGTTCTCTGTAAGAAGGCGATTGGCCTGTTCACTGATGGCGATATTTAAGAAATTACGGATCGTTCTGGCATTTCCAAAATAACGATCGGTGTGCTGGCTGAAATCAGCAAGTTTTTCTTTTAAGTAGATACAACTTTCGTCACTCAGCATATAATCACTTTCTTTACAGAATTTCTCGAATATGCGGAAGAGATCCTCTGCGTTATAATCCGGAAAGAAAATGGTTTTCTGGAATCTGGATTTCAGTCCGGGATTTGTCTGGATAAAGGTATCCATCTCTTTTGGATATCCGGCGACGATTACGATCAGGTCGTCGCGATTATCTTCCATTGCTTTTACTAATGTATCAATAGCTTCCTGACCGAAATCTCCCTCGCGGGATTCGTTTGCAAGTGCGTAGGCTTCATCGATAAACAAAACGCCACCCTTTGCACGGTCAACAACTTCTTTTACTTTGATAGCGGTTTGCCCCATATAAGCAGCTACCAGTCCGGAACGATCTACCTCTACCAGATGTCCTTTTGAAAGGATGCCAAGTGAACAATATATCTGGGATAACAGACGTGCAACGGTCGTTTTACCGGTTCCGGGATTGCCCGTGAATACAAAATGCTTCGTAACAGAAGGTGCCTTTAATCCGTTTCTTTGACGGAGTTCAACAATCTTTAGCAGATTGATGAGATCGGTAACTTCTTCTTTTACGGAATCCAGACCAATCAGATCATTTAACTGTTTTAATAAGGAATCAAGATCATCTTTTGTGGCAGAAGCCTCTGTGACGGTTCCGATAAATGGAATGTCAACTTCGGATTCGCTTTTATTTTCCTTTTGTTTGTTGCGGGAAACGAATGGAATGCTATCCGGTTGTGAGGTGGACATTTTGCCGCTTTTTGAATAAGTACGGATCTTACTTTCTAACATAAAACGATATCGGGTCAGCTGATTCACTTCTGTCAGATCCATATGCCTGCAGGTTGCTAAAAAGTCCTCGCCAATCGTCTGGAATGTTAAGATATATAATTTGTTAATGTCGTAATATTTTGATTCATGGACGATAAATTCATCCTTTGCGTAGTCGAGAAAATACTGTAATGACGCAGGAGGATCGTTCAAAAAATTATCCCTGGCAATGTCACTCTTAGCTATAAAATTACGCAAAGTCTCCTGATCGAAAGTGTATCCGAGAGATTTGTTGATGTATCGTAGTTCATCCTTTTCTATGACGTGATCCGCAATGGTAAGAAAGATGAGAAAATTGCGGAGATCCATTCGCAGCATTTCGTGTACTGTTTCGAGTGTTGTATGTTGTTTGGCAATGTGCCGGTCTATTTTGTCTGCAATCTCTAATGCAGATTCGTAAATTGTTTTGGTTTCTGAATCCATATGCTCCTCCTAATGGCGATATCTTTTTGGGGATACCCGTATATCAATATATTATCAAAAATATTATGTTGTATCAATACATAGATGAATAAAATTCATGTCAAATGCATAGAGGGGTGTAAAGCAAATCGATTGCATAAAACCCTTGAAAAATAAGGCATTGTGTGTTAAAGTTTTGTTTGTGTGTCTATAAGGTAAAAGTAAAAGATAGGAGTTGTTAATATGTCAGGACATTCAAAATTTGCGAACATTAAGCATAAAAAAGAAAAAAATGATGCAGCAAGAGGTAAGATATTTACAATTATTGGTAGAGAGATTGCGGTTGCTGTAAAAGAAGGCGGAGCGGATCCGAATAATAACTCAAAGCTTCGTGATGTCATTGCAAAAGCAAAAGCAAACAATATGCCAAATGATACGATTGAACGTGGAATTAAGAAAGCAGCCGGTGATGCCAATTCTGTGAATTATGTATCCATTACATATGAAGGATACGGACCAAATGGAACAGCCATTATCGTTGATGCATTGACTGATAATAAGAACCGTACCGCTTCTAACGTAAGAAATGCATTTACAAAGGGTGGTGGTAATGTAGGAACAACAGGATGTGTATCTTTCATGTTTGATCAGAAAGGACAGATTATCGTTGCGAAAGAAGATTGCGATATGGATGCGGATGATCTGATGATGATTGCGCTTGATGCAGGAGCAGAAGATTTTGCCGACGAAGAGGATAGCTATGAGATCTTAACAGCTCCGGATGATTTTTCGGCAGTGCGTGAAGCATTAGAGAATGAAAAGATTATAATGGCATCTGCAGAAGTGACCATGGTTCCGCAGACTTATGTAGAACTGACTAATGAAGAAGATATTAAGAAGATGAATCGTATTCTTGATCTTCTTGACGAAGATGATGATGTGCAGGCTGTATATCACAATTGGGATGAATAAGATAGGATCGAATCGTTAAATGTGACGAATGGAACAATATATGCCGACCACGGAGGTTAGAAATCTAGCAGAGTGGTCGGTATTTTTATTGCGATTGAAATAAATTTCCGCTGTGAAAATGTTGACTTGTAGTGAAAGTTTTATTGCAGAAAAGAGTTTCGGATTATTTGTAGTTGCAAAAATAGAAAAGCAATAGTATAAATAAAGTATAATTATAGAACTAGAAAGTAACTGGGCAAAGGGCAGAGGACATTTATCATATCTGTAAGGGAAAGAAAACTACACTTGAAAGAGGTAAACGGAATGATACGAATAGCGGTTTGTGATGATGAAGAATCGATAACGCAGAATATGGAAGACGTACTTGAAAAGTGTGCCAGAGAGTTAAAGGCAAAGATTGAGGTTGAAGTGTTCTATGATGGAGCAACCCTGCTTGATTATATGGGGAAGACGAATTCTGTATATGACGTTGTGTTTTTAGATATAGAGATGCAAAGGATGAATGGGTTAGAAACTGCAGAAAAACTCCGCGAAGTCGATCGTAATCTGTTGATTGTGTATGTTACCAGTCATGAAAATTATGCATTAAGGGTATATAAAGTACATCCGTATGACTTTTTAGTAAAACCAATTGATGAAGATGCAGTTCGAAAATGTTTCAAGCAGATATATGAGATCCTGAAAAGTGGCGAACAGTATTATGACTATAATTACAAAAGAAAAGCATATCGCATACGAATCAATGATATTCTGTATTTGATGAGTGACAAGAGAACGATAAAAATATATATGAAGGATGGTTCCAACAGAGTACATTACGGAAAGTTAGATGAAGTTGAGGAAAGATTGTCTTCAATGGATATTGATTTTTGGAGAATACATAAATCTGCTCTTGTTAATTCGAGATATATATACGAAAAAGGTTTTGATCATGTGGTTCTTGCGGATGGGCAAAGACTAAGTATTAGCAGGGAATACGAAAGGAAACTGAATGCAAAATATATCCAAAAGCTGACAAATAGATTGGAGGATTAGAAAATGCCGGATACGATGGTGGGGGTTGTGATGGTTCTGCTTACAGAATCGTTGTTTGCTTATGTACTGTATGAATATTTTAAGATATTTTTTGAAAGAAAGAATATGAAAGGAATCTTTCTATATATTTATTTTATAAGTGTTCTTGTCCAGTTCGCGTTACGGTATGTACCCGACAATATGGTATATATTCGGTTAATAACAACTATATTATTTCTATTTACAATAAGTTTTTTCTATATTGGAGGAATGGGAGAAAAAATTGTATTTTCATTTTTATATGTTGCAATGGGGATGTTTGGAGAAGCGCTTGTGGGTTGTGCGGTTTTGGCGTTTGGAATGGGACGAGAGAAACAAGGGGATATTTGGGGGATTGTAACATATCTTATTATGTTGATGATTATCAAAATTTTACAGTGGTTTTTCAAGAATGAAATGATACATGAATTGTCATGGAAAACAAATCTTAAGATGATGTTACTTCCACTCGGGAGTATGTTTCTTGCACATCGAATTTTTTACGCACAGTATGAAATGGGAATCAAGGGATTCTATCCAAATACAATATTGAGTATACTTATTTTACTAGGGCTGAATATTATTGTGTTTAATATTTATATTCAACTTTCAGAAAATTTGGAGCTGCAAAGGAAAAATGCGATTTATGAAAAGGAATTTCAATTGTTAGAACGGAATATGCATGAAAAAGAAAGTATGATGCAGGAAATTCGTGTCAAACGGCACGATCTGAAACATCAGATGCTGAATCTTCTTACATTATTACAAAAAGGGGAGTATGAAAAATTAGAATCGGATATGAAACAAATGGCAGAGTTGGATTCACTTAATGGTTTGTTTGTTGTGAATACACAGAATTCCATTATTGATTCATTTGTGAACAATCAATACGCAGTTGCTAAGGAAAAGGGGATTGAT
>HF987821.1:0-1808 GCA_000431135.1 Clostridium sp. CAG:590 | reverse complement strand
GTGAACGGGGACAGGTTTCAAAGCCGTGGATATCCATAAAACTAATATATGACGGTGCCAATCTTCTCATGACACTTGAAAATTCATTTGATGGAACAATCAGAAAGAATAAAAAAGGGATGCAGATCTCACGGAAAGCAAACAGTCAGCAACATGGAATCGGTACATATTCGATTCAACGCGTTGTTCAGAAATACCATGGTTATTATCATGTAGAGGTGATGGAAAAAGAATATCATTTGGAGATTATCCTGTATTCACAAGATGAGAAAAAAGAATAAAAACGTTCATTTATGACAGATAAACTTCCAATTATTACAAGTTGCGGCACAGAACTTCCTGGTATGATAGGATACAGATTAAGGAGGGGCTGTGAGCAGAAGTCTTTATATTCTCCGCCCATTATATAGAGAACTTTTTTGCATATGCAAAAAAGTTCTGCTTACAGAGATAGGGACTTCCTGAATAATCAGAAGGAGGAATACGAATATGAAGAAACTTGTAGAGAAGATGAAGTCAATGAAGGTTGCAGACTGCTTAGCTGCATTTGCAATGATTTTTGCGGTTACGGGTGCTAGTTCATGGTGCATGTACATTTTCCATGATGTAGAGAAACCGGATTTGAAGAAGTTCCGTACATTCTAATGGAACGGGTTGCAAAGCGTTTAACGAATTACATATTGGCAAAGCAGGTCATTGAGGAAGAAGACAGACTAGCGTATGAATATGGTTTTCAGACGGGGATGGAGAAGATGATCTGCATTTTGGTAAGTCTGCTGATAGCTGCATGGATGGACAAGATGTGGGAAACGATACTGCTTCTTGTGATATTCTTTTCGCAACGTGCCTTCGTGAAGGGAATTCATATGAAGCAGTATTGGTCCTGCTTTCTGTTATCGTGCAGTGTGATTGCGTTAGGCGGGTATTGGTGTGACCGGATAACGATTTCCCAAAGTATTATGTTTCCGGTCACATTAATATGCTTAACAGGTGTGCAGTTGCTGTCTGGTCGATTTGAACCGGAGAAAGATGAGAAGGCTGCGAATTACTATAACAAACAGAGAAAAAGGATTGCAATTGCGGTTGCGATCGTTACTGTTGTTATGTTTGCATTGCATATACAGAAGGGATTATTTCTTGTTTGTTATGCAGAAGTAATTATGCTGATATCAACAACTGCGGAATGGATCAAAGAGAACTGGAAGAATCAGGAACGTAGGCATACGACAGATAAGCGTGATATGGACAGATGAGTTGAATAGGGTGGCATATTATAGAAAGAGTATAATATGCCGCTATTTTTATGTTGAAAAAATCAATTTATTGATTGACAAATGGATTATATGGGCATAATCTAATAGTAGAAAGCACTGGACATCCGCACAAAGGATGTAAAATATTTGTGGATTTGCTATAGTGATACATTATAGCGACCTGCCAGTGGTTATTCAGGGGGAAGCGTTTTCGCTTCCCTTTTTTATTTAGAGAGGAGTACAAATGGGAAAATCTGCAATTTTGAAGAAGATACATAATGCTGCGAAGAATTATCAGAGATATTTGGCTGGAAAAACTTTTGGTCAGAGAGTAATTCAACTTCCAGCTTTTTAACTTAATATACTATGAAATATAGTATGTAGTTATCATATTATGATGTTTTTTTTAATTGACAAACCATTCAATGAATGGTATGCCTGTGTGTTTTTGGAAGAACAACTTACTTGTTCTGAAGATCAAGAAGTTTCAAACTGAATGGAAATAGCCATGTACAGGAGGTGAATGGATCATGAAAGCACATAAGTATGATTATG
>HF987820.1 GCA_000431135.1 Clostridium sp. CAG:590 | reverse complement strand
CCGTCACTTACGCTGTGCAAGGGGATAAGATTTAGAGGAGAGGGGCGTATAGGCGTAGAATACTTAACCACAATCGATATGGTTTATTCATTTGCAGGCAATGTTCGTATGTGATCTCCTCAGACTGTTCGATGCAATCCAAGATATCTTCTTTTACAGCAGTGATCTCCTTACAGTGATATAGGAAAGTCGCACATTCAAAGTGAAGATACAGACTTCGGTAATCTAAATTAATAGATCCGACTACACAATAATTATCGTCTGAAACCATCATTTTGGAATGGATAAAGCCGGGCGTGTATTCGTAGATCTTTACACCGGCTTTTGTTAATGGTTCATAGAAAGAACGTGTGATCATGAATACGGTTTTTTTGTCCGGAACATGTGGCGTGATAATGCGGACGTCTACACCGCTCTCGGCTGCTAATGTAAGGGCGGTGATCGTTTGTGTATCGACAATCAGATATGGAGTTGTAATATAGACATATCTGGTTGCACGGTGGATCATATTTAGATATACATTTTCTGCTACAACTTCTGAAAATAATGGATTATCTGCGTAAGGTTGTATAAATCCATCTCCTTGCTTTTTGCAATCTTCCGGGAAATCAGAAGGTGGTGTGTGATATTTTTCGTAATCGACCGGAACGCCGGATACATGCTGCCATAATTGCAGGAACATTACAGTAAAATTCCAGGTGGCTTCTCCTTTTAACATGACGCCGGAATCCTTCCAATAGCCGGCAAGCTTTTGACGTTTATTAATATATTCATCTGCCAGGTTGATGCCTCCGGTAAAAGAGGTATGTCCATCGATAACGGTGATCTTGCGGTGGTCGCGGTTATTAAGCCGCAGGGAAAGAGTGGGACTGAATGGATTAAAACAATAGCATTCCAATCCGTACTGCCGCAATTCCTCATAGTACATTGGTGGCAGAGTGCGCACACTCCCCATATCATCATAGATGATCTTGACATCTACGCCTTCACGGGCTTTCCGAATCAGTACATCTAAAATGCTGTTCCAAAATATACCATCATGTATAATAAAGTATTCCATGAAGATAAAATGCTTCGCTTTTTCCAGTTCCTCTAATAGTGTGATATACATTTCTTCACCGGATGCAAAATACTGCACCCGGGTATTCTGATATACCGGGTATTTGGCCAGATTATTAATATAACTGGCTTGTGGCAGGGCATGTTTGCTATGTTCTTCGATCTTCTTTAGGACAACCGGATCCTGAGACAAATGTGTTTTGGATTCCTCTACTGCATCACGGATACTCTGACGAAATTTCCTTCGTGTGCTGTTGACAGATAACAGAAGATAGAAGAACCCTCCAAAAACCGGGATGATCAGTATTGTGATTCCCCAGGCTAATTTGTAGGATGGGTTGATGGGGCGGTTGATAATATATAGAACGACAATGATGCTGATGGCAGTCATGATAGCCTGTACGATTACATACTGCTCGCGTAACTGCATATACACAAATATAAAAAATGCAACCTGTAACAGGCACAATACACCAACCCATACCAATTTATCAATGAACATGGTATAGTCGCCGCGCTTTCTTTCATTGTCGATTACATTTTGTTTGCTCATATTGTTCTCCTATGTTAAATAATATGACTCGATTTATTTTTGTTGCCATCTTCCGGCGGCACCGCAAGGCAGAATCAGACCATTGGATGAAACCGGTAATCCGATCTCGTCGGAGGTTACGGTTCCACCATGTTTTGTAACGACCTCGGTTGAGATCAGGTAAGTAAGGACGGCAGGTGCTAATCCGGTTGTATAGGAATTTACAAGGAAGAAAAGAGGGTCATCACTTAAGAGTTTTTCGCATAAAGCGATAAATGGATGGATCTTTTCTTCTATTTTCCAGATTTCGCCCTTTGGTCCTCTTCCATAAGACGGTGGATCCATAATGATCGCATCATAATGATTGCCTCTGCGGATCTCGCGTTCTACAAATTTGACACAATCATCTACGATCCAACGGATGGGGGCATCAGCAAGACCTGAAGCCTGCGCATTTTCTTTTGCCCAGGTGACCATACCTTTTGAGGCATCGACATGTGTAACGCTGGCACCGGCCTTGGCGGCAGCACATGTGGCACCACCGGTATATGCAAACAGATTCAATACTTTGACCGGGCGGTTTGCATTTTTGATCAGATCAGAAAACCAATCCCAGTTTGCAGCCTGCTCCGGGAATAATCCGGTATGCTTAAAACTAAATGGTTTTAAATGAAAGGTCAGATCGCGATAATGAATGGACCATTGCTCCGGCAGATCAAAGAATTCCCATTCACCGCCGCCTTTTTTACTTCTGTGATAGTGTGCGTTAAGATGTTTCCAGGCAGGGTTCTTCTTTGGCGTATCCCATAATACCTGTGGATCGGGACGCAGTAGAATATACTTGCCCCAGCGTTCTAATTTTTCTCCTTTTGATGTATCAATGACTTCATAATCTTTCCAATGGTCAGCTACCCACATAATGATTCTCCTTTGTCTTGTTCTATTATTCTGTAATGGGAAATTATATTTGTTCTATATGATAAATACTTTAAAATCCTTCTTTGCGGCGTTCTGCCCGAAGTTGTTTGCGGCGTTCGCCGGCCTGCCATTCGGCGCGTTCGCTCTCATTTTGTATAATGAGACCGGGTGCTTTGCGAGGTGATCCATCTTTGTGGATGGCAACTTCTGTTAAGTATGCACGATTGATCGGCCGACGGATTCCCTCGAAGTCCTCGATGTATGTGTCAACACGAACTTCCATAGAAGAATTGCCAACATAGGTTATGCGTCCGATCAGAACGATCAGGTCGTGCTGCTTGGCTCCACGGATAAAGCGGAGATTATCTACGGATGCGGTTACGACGTCACCTTTGGAGTGACGCACGGCTACAAGTCCGGCAACCTCGTCAATCCATGCCATAAGTTGTCCTCCGAATAGGCGGGAGGCACCATTTAAATGCTGTGGCCGTACCTGATAAACCTGTTCTACCATAGAGTCGGCTACTGTTCTTTTTGTCTGATCCATTTGTGTATATGATCCCTTCTGTTATTCTATACTATGATGTTGATATTGTATGCATTCCTGTAAGAATTATAGATGGAATGGCGGGATATTTCAAGAGGAAGGATAGGTTTGCGTTGTTTTTACTAATACAGATGTGCTATAATTTGCATATGTACAAACGAGCACGGTTTCGAAATGGTGTTCGTGGAGGAGGAGCGAAATGGAAATTGTACGATTGAGTAAGGGAGAATTGATTGCCAGAAAGAATGATACGGTAAAATGCTGGTATATGATCCAGGATGGCGTGGTACTTCAGACTTTTGGAGAGGCAAGCGTTCAATTGGGGAGAAATGCGATTGTAGGTTTTTTTGAACGGGATATATATCAATGCGACTATGTTGCGCAGACAGATTGTGTATTAGCAGAATTTGTGTGCAGCAGTGCACAGGATATTAAGAATATATTAAAAGGAAAAGAAAAACTGCGCAGTATATTTCTGAAAACGGCGGGAGGGGGGGGCGGTGGGTGTTNGGTAGAGCAGCGCTATGGATTGCTCTGCTTGTATTCGGAATTAGAGAATCAGGCAAAGAATTATCATATGTTTGTAGAAACGTTATATAATGATTATCTTACGTTGTGTAATCAATATCGTGTGGCGGAGACGGCATTTCCCAAGATGGAACATTTTAATGCATTGGAACTGCAGCACAAGGCGGAACCGTGGGAAGTTCGTAATAGTGTCAGTATTGCGAAGACATATATGGCAGACTATCTGCAGTTGATGAGCAGGGATGACGGAATGACAATAGGCGTGATCATGGAAACGTCGGCGCAGATGAGACGATTTGCTCAGGGAATTGTAGAAATGGAGGGATATCTGGCTTACCACAAGGATATCATGCTGGCACGGGGGCAGAATTGTCTGTTTAAGTTATTCTTTGAATTGGCAGGAAAAGCATTGGAGCAGGAGAAAGACATTTCTTCTATATTAAAAGATATGAATCTGATGTTGAAAGTTGCAGCTAAGTTACGGCTGTATGACGGATCGACGCTGTCCTATTACAGAGAGATTTGTGATATGTTAGAGCATCGAATGAATACGGGAGCACATTCTCTTGGGGAATTGGAGGAAGAACCGGTTGAGGAGATTGATATTCGGCATGCAGATGGTATCGGTATAATATTGGATTATGCGGGATATGTGGGAACAGAGAAAGATGAGGTGCGCACATTATTGATGGAATATCATGATCTTCCGGATATGGGTTCTATGGAAGAGCATGCGTATAAGCTTAGAAAGAAAGTTAGTTTAATATTTTATGACATTTATTACAGAGTATTCATTCGTTCTGTACAGGTCGGAGGGAATTTGAATCCGGTGGTTCGGATGTTTTTGAATTTTGGGTTTGTGGATACAATGTTTACGGGAGAAGAAAATGCGGCATCCCTATACGAATTGTCGACACATTTGGATGTATGTGCGTCAGAACATGTTTATACGATTTATCGATGGCTGCGTTGTGTGTATGATGGAAGTAAGCCGACGTCGAAGAATGAACTGGATATGGACTATGCAGAGTATCTGGCAGATCAGAAGAAGAGTGGCAGCATGACGGCGGAACAGGTAAAAGAAGCATTGGAAGATGCGGAGCAGCGTGTAGAATATGAGATTCACAACATGTTTAAAACGGTGAATAAGATTACTTATGGCAGAGTTACAACATTTTGTCCGATTCTCTGTGAAAAGGATTTGATCTATTCGATGGAGAAGATGCTGGTAACAGCGGAGAAGATTGAAAATGCAATGAATGAGATCCGCAAGATTGATTATTCGGTTTTTTATCGTGAAGTGATGTTTTCGGATCCGGAGAAGGGAATCAATTGCGAGAAGATCATGCAGGAAGTGCTGCCGGATGTTATTCTATTGCCGAATGTGGGGACAAGAGGCATTATGTGGCAGGAGACCTCAAGTAAACGGAGTAATACACCGGGGCGGTTTATGTTTCCGATGTTTACGACTGCGGAATTGAGAGATCTTGTAATTACAGTGGTTGGATCGTTCCGATGGGAGATCTGTCGAAAAGTACAAGGTGTTCATTGGAATGATGTCCGCGAAAAATCGCTGACTGCGGAATATTGCACGTATATGCAGTTTTATAAGAAGAATCGGGATCTGTCTGCTGATGCCAAAGAGAAAGTGAAGAGTATGCTTGCAAGGGCAAAGAATAATTACAGAGAAGTATTTGTACTGGATTATACAAGCTGGATCTTGTTTGAATCAAAGGGAAGCTTTCGTCTGAATAAAGTCGCAAGGGATATTCTGGTTCGATATTGTCCGTTTGCAAAAGCGATCCGGACAGAATTAATGGCGAATCCGATCTATCAAAGTTCCATGAACCGGTTTGAGGCGGAGAATGCGCAGAAATTACAAAAATGTCAGATGTTGTATAACAAATATGAAAAAGCGGGCGGCGTGATCA
This sequence comes from Clostridium sp. CAG:590, assembly GCA_000431135.1. GTDB lineage: Bacteria > Bacillota > Clostridia > Lachnospirales > Lachnospiraceae > CAG-590. The sequence goes on along the minus strand of HF987820.1, from coordinate 23,220 downwards.
CACCGGAATTAAAGGAAAATCTTTTGTTTTATCAGATGTAGGATGTGGAGGATATAGATATGTTAGAGCCATCGGAATATGAATTGATCAAAAGGATATTGCAGCGTTTACCGGATAAAGTGGTGTTGAGCAACCGGAAGGACAAAGCATGTGCATATAAGAAAACGGTGATTCGTAAAATGATCGTACGTATGCATCCGGTTTATCAGGTTGAAAGATTCACGGATAAGCAGGTGTTTCATGAGAATATTCCACTAGATGATCTGGAACGGCAGGTTGTACAATGGTTTCCGGATGTCTATACACAGATGAATGTATTTGAACAACAGAAACAAAGCGACTTTAAAGTGACTAAGAAGGGCAAATTACTGACGAACCACAAAGAGACGACAAAGTTATCAAGAGCGGACAATGGAGCAAAGAATACCCGGTCATTGATTACCTCTGAAGGAGAGTATCTGCCGGGGCATAATCGCAGAAAACGGTATATACTTGAAGAAGGAATGGTGATACCGCCTCTTGTCGATCTGGGAATCTTTACAAAAGAGGGGAAGATCGTTCGGAGTATGTATGATAAGTACAAGCAGATCAATCGTTTTCTGGAGATGGTGGAAGATGTAGTTAAGGGATATCCGAACAAAGAGCATATGCATATCATAGATTTTGGCTGCGGCAAATCCTATCTGACATTTATCTTATATTACTATCTGACAGAGTGTAAGGGATATCAGGTACATATGACAGGTTTGGATCTGAAAGAAGATGTGATTCGTAAATGCAACGAGACGGCAGAAAAATATCACTATGATAATCTGCATTTTGAATTAGGAGATATCAATGGCTATCAGACAACAGAACCGGTAGATATGGTGGTGACATTACATGCTTGCGATACCGCTACGGATTATGCGCTTTATAATGCCGTATGCTGGAATGCGGGGATCATATTGTCTGTACCGTGCTGCCAGAAAGAAGTCAATGCACAGATCAGGAGTGATGAGCTGTCATTGTTTACAAAGTACGGGATTGTAAAAGAAAGAATGTCTGCACTGATGACGGATGCGGTTCGTGCCAATGTTTTAGAATGCTGTGGATACAAAACACAATTGCTTGAATTTGTGGATTTTGCAAGTTCTCCTAAGAATATATTGATCCGGGCAGTGAAGGGAAATGTATCGGTAACAAAGCGGGAAAAAGCACGGGAAGAGGCAGAACATGTATTGCAGGAATTTCATGTTCGTCAAACGCTGGCAGAATTATTGTTAAAAGAGGATTAAAGTTATAACCTAATGAAATGAATGGTGGATAAGTAGAAGATGTATTGGAATACGAAGACTTGTAAGAAAATGGGCTTGTTGTGTTTTCTGATAGTGATGATCACGGTATCATTTTCACTAAATGCAACTGCAAAAAATAAGATATCTGTTTCTGTGAATGGGAAAAGAGCAATCATCATGGATATGGAAACAGAGGAAGTATTATATGGTAAGAATATAAAAAAGAAATGTGAGAATGCCAGTACGACGAAACTGCTGACAGCGATTACGGCGGTGGACAGAACTTCTCTTTCGAAAAAAGTCCGAATTTCGAATAAGGTTGTACGAACCGAACCGACGTGTTTTTATTTCCGGCAGGGAGATACATATTATATGAAGGAACTGTTACGGGCAATGCTGATCATGTCAGCAAATGATGCGTCGGTTGCGGTAGCGGAGGGGAGCGGTGGCAGTGTAAACAGATTTCTTAGAAAGATGAATGCCAAAGCAAAGAAAATAGGATGTAAGAATACACATTTTGCTACGGTAAATGGTCTTCACACGAATAAGAAACATTATACGACGGCGTATGATATGGCGCTGATCGTGAAATATGCATATAGTAATGCGGAGATCCGTAAGATCTTGAAAAAGCGCAGCTATACGGTGAAAAGTACAAATGGTAAGAAGAAAAAGATAAAATCGACGAATATTCTTCTGAACAGCAAGAAGTATTATTGTGTCGGCAAGACCGGAACCGGTTCTGTTGCAAGATATTGTTTTGCGGGTGTATATACGCATAAGGATCATCATTATGTGTTGGTGACATTTGGCTGTGACAAGGATGCGGATCGTTGGATGGATGTGAAACGCATGATAAATGCCTGCCGTAAATATGAAAAACAGAGACAAACGGTGGAAGTGCAGTGAATGACAGGATTGTATTCAAAAAAGTACAATTTATTTATCCATTTTTTCAAAAAACACTTGCATTCGTAGAAAACATAGAGTATACTAGCACTTGCTGTGACATTGATAGCGTAGAAGCGTGAGGTTGCTACCCTGCGAGGTAGGTTTTCCGTGGAGCGAATGTCAAGTTAAGAAACTGACGACAAGTCACTGTACGAATAACGATCCTTGAATGGAGATGACGTGTGAAAGACATATTTCAAGTGCTTCAGAATATGACACACACGGGAGAGTGTACAGTCACCGCTTGTCGTACCTATCAAATAAGTGCGAAAAGGAGGCGGCTTTTTTTATGGCAAACCAGGTAATGAGAATTACACTTAAGGCGTATGATCACAAATTAATCGATCAGGCTGCAGCAAACATTATTGATACTGTTAAGAAGACAGGTGCAAAGGTTTCTGGTCCTGTACCAATGCCTACTAAGATTGAGAGAGTTACAATTCTTAGAGCAGTTCACAAGTACAAAGATTCCAGAGAACAGTTTGAGCAGAGAACTCACAAGAGATTGATCGACGTGATCGCACCAACTCAGAAGACAATCGACGCATTACAGAAGTTAGATATGTCTGCTGGCGTTTACATCGACGTTAAGATGAAAGCAAAATAATTCGTGAATGAGATTCACAACAACATTTAATATGTAAGTACAGTAAAACCTAATGGGCTTTAAGCCAAATTTAGAATGATTGCCAGGGCAATCCGCTGTAGATTAATTAGGAGGAAATTTAATAATGAAGAAAGCGATTTTAGCTACAAAAGTCGGAATGACTCAAATCTTCAATGAAGATGGTGTGTTGACACCGGTTACCGTATTACAGGCAGGACCTTGTGTAGTAACACAGGTTAAGACATTGGACAACGATGGATATGAAGCAATCCAGGTTGGTTACGGTGAGAAAAAAGAAAAAGTAACAACAAAAGATGTATCAGGCAAGAAAGTAATCAGAAATCCACATGGTGCTGGTAAAGCAGAAGTAGGACATTTCAAGAAAGCAAACACAACTCCAAAGCAGTTTGTTAGAGAGTTCAGAGTAGAGAATGTTGCTGATTATGTTGCTGGTGAGAGTGTGATCAAGGCTGATATCTTCGCTGAGGGAGATAAGATTGATGTAACTGCTAAGTCAAAAGGTAAAGGATATGCAGGAGCAATCAAGAGACATGGTCTTCACACAGGTCCTAAGACACATGGTTCTAAGTACCATCGTCATGCAGGTTCTAACGGTTGTGCAACTGATCCGGGTAAGGTCTTCAAGGGTAAGAAGATGGCTGGACATATGGGTGCTGTTCGAGTAACTGTTCAGAACTTAGAGATTGTTAAGATAGATGCAGAGAATGACGTTATCTTGGTTAAGGGTTCTGTACCTGGACCTAAGAAGTCATTGGTTATGATTAAAGAAACCGTAAAGAGCGGTAAGTAATCTGTAGGAAGGAGGAAATTAGAATGGCAACAGTAGCTGTTTACAATACCGAAGGTAAGGAAGTAGATAAGTTAGAGCTTAACGATGCCGTATTCGGTGTAGAAATAAATGAGCATTTAGTTCACATGGCAGTTGTAGCGCAGTTAGCAAACAAGCGTCAGGGAACTCAGAGCGCTAAGACACGTGCAGAAGTACGTGGAGGCGGAAGAAAACCTTGGAGACAAAAAGGAACTGGTCATGCCAGACAGGGTTCTACAAGATCTCCTCAGTGGACAGGTGGTGGAGTAGTATTCGCACCAAAGCCAAGAGATTACTCTATGAAGTTAAACAAGAAAGAGAAAGCAAACGCAATGAAGTCTGTATTAACTTCTAAGGTAAATGAAGAGAAGTTCATCGTATTAGATGAGTTCAAGTTAGATGAGATTAAGACAAAGAAGTTTGTAGAGGTTATGAACAACCTTGAAGTAGCAAAAGCATTAGTTGTAACAAAGGATAACGATCAGAATATCGTATTATCTGCTAAGAATGTTCCTGATGTGAAGACAGCTCTTACAAACACAATTAACGTATATGACATTCTTAAGTATGATACAGTAGTTATCACTAAGGATGCTGTAGCAGCAATCGAGGAGGTGTACGCATAATGGCAAATATTCAATATTATGACGTAATTCAGAAGCCTATCATTACTGAGAAGTCTATGGACGCTATGGCTGAGAAGAAATATACATTTCAGGTTCATCCGGAAGCAAACAAGACTATGATCAAGGAAGCTGTTGAGAAGATGTTCGAAGGAACAAAGGTTGCAAAGGTAAACACAATGAATCTTGACGGCAAGACAAAGAGACGTGGAATGGTTTACGGTAAGACAGCAAAGTCTAAGAAAGCAATCGTTCAGTTGACAGCAGACAGCAAAGATATCGAGATCTTTGAGGGCCTGTAAAATAAACATTATATAATTCATACGCATGCAAGCGTGATAATAAATGCAGTTTGAAAGGAGAAAGAAAATGGGAATTAAAACATATAACCCATATACACCTTCCAGAAGAAATATGACTGGTTTGGATTTCGATGTAATCACAAAGAGTACTCCGGAGAAATCCCTTACAACTTCATTAAAGAAGAACGCTGGTCGTAATAATCAGGGAAAGATTACAGTAAGACACCATGGTGGTGGCTCTAGAAGAAAATACAGAATTATCGATTTCAAGAGAAGAAAAGACGATATTCCTGCAATTGTTGTTTCAATCGAATATGATCCAAACAGAACAGCTAACATCGCATTGATCAGCTATGCTGACGGTGAGAAAGCTTATATCTTAGCTCCTGTTGGATTAAAGGTTGGCGACAAAGTTATGAATGGTGCAAATGCAGAGATCAAAGTTGGTAACTGCTTACCATTAGAGGCAATTCCGGTTGGTACAGAAGTACACAACGTTGAATTATATCCAGGCAAGGGTGGACAGTTAGTTCGTTCTGCCGGTAACTCAGCACAGCTTATGGCTAAGGAAGGCAAGTATGCAACACTTCGTTTGCCATCAGGCGAAATGAGAATGGTTCCAATTATTGCACGTGCAACGGTTGGACAGGTTGGTAATATTGAGCACGGCCTTGTTAATATCGGTAAGGCTGGACGTAAGCGTCATATGGGTATCAGACCTACAGTTCGTGGTTCCGTAATGAACCCTAACGACCATCCACACGGTGGTGGTGAAGGTAAGACTAGTATCGGTAGACCAGGTCCATGTACTCCATGGGGTAAACCGGCACTCGGACTTAAGACACGTAAGAAGAATAAGCATTCTAACAAGATGATCGTTAGAACAAGAGACGGTAAGAGTATTAAATAATTTAAGGAGGTTTGACATATGGCTCGTTCACTTAAAAAAGGACCATTTGCAGATGAGCATTTGCTTAAGAAAGTCGATGCTATGAACGCTAGTAATGACAAGCAGGTTATTAAGACCTGGTCTCGTCGTTCTACTATCTTTCCTAGCTTCGTGGGACATACAATTGCAGTTTATGACGGAAGAAGACATGTGCCTGTATATGTTACAGAGGATATGGTTGGTCACAAACTTGGTGAGTTTGTTGCTACCAGAACATACAGAGGACATGGTAAGGACGAAAAGAAATCAAAACTTAGATAATCGGATTTGAAAGGAGGGTTCATCCATGGCAAAAGGACATAGATCCCAGATTAAAAGAGAAAGAAATGCAAACAAGGATACAAGACCTTCAGCTAAGGTTTCTTACGCTAGAGTTTCTGTAACCAAAGCATGTTTCGTTTTAGATGCCATCAGAGGTAAGGATGTACAGACTGCACTTGCTATTTTAGCATACAATCCAAGATATGCATCAAGTGTAATAGAGAAGTTATTAAAGTCAGCAATCGCTAACGCTGAGAATAACAACGGAATGAAAATGGAAGACCTTTATATTGCAGAATGTTATGCAAATAAGGGACCAACAATGAAGAGAATTCAACCAAGAGCACAGGGTAGAGCTTATAGAATCGAGAAGAGAACAAGCCATATCACAATCGTGCTTGATGAAAGATAAGGAGGCAAATAATGGGACAGAAAGTAAATCCTCATGGTTTGAGAGTCGGTGTCATCAAGGATTGGAATTCTAGATGGTATGCTGATACAAAAGATGGTGAATTTGCAAACAACTTAGTAGAAGATAATACAATTCGTAAGTTCCTCAAGAAGAGACTTTACAGTGCTCAGGTTTCTAAGATTGAGATCGAAAGAGCATCTGATAGATTGAAAGTTATCATTTACACAGCAAAACCGGGTGTTGTAATTGGTAAGGGTGGTTCTGAGATTGAAGCACTCAAGAAAGAAGTTGCAAAATTAACAGATAAGAAGTTAATGGTTGATGTAAAAGAAGTTAAGAGACCGGATGCAGACGCTCAGTTAGTAGCTGAGAACATTGCAGCACAGTTAGAGAACCGTATCTCTTTCCGTCGTGCAATGAAATCATGCATGGGCAGAACAATGAAGACCGGAGCATTAGGAATTAAGACTTCTGTTTCTGGACGTTTAGGTGGTGCTGATATGGCTCGTACAGAGTTCTACAGCGATGGAACAATTCCTCTTCAGACACTTCGTGCAGATATTGACTATGGTTTCGCTGAGGCTGACACAACTTACGGTAAAGTTGGTGTTAAGACTTGGATTTATCATGGTGAAGTACTTCCAACTAAGAACAATAAGGAAGGGAGCGATAAATAAATGTTAATGCCAAAAAGAACAAAACATAGAAAGCAGTTTAGAGGTTCTATGGCTGGTAAAGCTACCAGAGGTAACACAATCAGCAATGGTGAATATGGTATCGTTGCTTTAGAGCCAGCTTGGATTAAATCAAATCAGATCGAAGCAGCCCGTGTCGCTATGACTCGTTACGTAAAGCGTACCGGTAAAGTTTGGATTAAGATTTTCCCTGATAAGCCTTATACATCTAAGCCTATCGGTGTTCGTATGGGTAAAGGTAAAGGTAACGTAGAAGGATGGGTAGCAGTTGTTAAGCCTGGTCGTGTAATGTTTGAGATTGCTGGTGTTCCAGAGGAAACAGCAAAGGAAGCATTAAGACTTGCAACTCACAAGTTGCCAATCAAATGTAAGATTGTTTCGAAAGCAGATTTAGAAGGAGGTGCAGGCAGTGAAAACTAAGGAATATCGTGATGATTTAAAGTCTAAGAACGTGGAAGAGTTGAATAAAGAGTTAGTAGCTGCTAAGAAGGAATTATTCAACCTGAGATTCCAGAATGCAACGAATCAGTTAGAGAATACAAGCAGAATTAAAGAGGTTAGAAGAAATATTGCAAGAATTCAGTCAATCATGACTGAGAAGGCAAATGCTTAGTTATCATGAAAGGAGGATTTTATTGTGGATAGAAATCTAAGAAAAACACGTGTAGGTATCGTAACAAGTGATAAGATGGATAAAACAATTGTTGTTTCAATCATTGATAACGTTAAGCACCCTCTTTATGGTAAGATCGTAAAGAGAACTTACAAGTTAAAGGCACATGATGAGAACAATGAGTGTCATATCGGCGATAGAGTAAAAGTAATGGAGACAAGACCTTTGTCTAAGGATAAGAGATGGAGACTTGTAGAAATTATAGAGAAAGCTAAATAATCAAGGAGGCAAATACAATGGTTCAACAGGAAACAAGACTTAAAGTTGCTGATAATACCGGTGCAAAAGAATTACTTTGCATCAGAGTATTAGGCGGTTCAACCAGAAGATATGCAAATATTGGAGATGTCATCGTTGCCTCTGTTAAAGATGCAACACCAGGCGGTGTTGTAAAGAAGGGTGACGTTGTTAAGGCTGTTGTTGTCCGTACTAAGAAGGGCGCACGTCGTAAAGATGGTTCTTATATCAAGTTCGATGAGAATGCAGCAGTCATCATCAAGGATGATTTGAATCCAAGAGGTACTCGTATTTTCGGACCTGTAGCAAGAGAGCTTAGAGATAAGAAGTTCATGAAGATCGTTTCATTAGCACCAGAAGTTTTATAAGGAGGTGTCAGGATGGCAACCAGCAAGATTAAAAAAGACGACTTAGTTCAGGTAATCACTGGTAAAGATAAGGGTAAAACCGGTAAGGTATTATCAGTAGATACCAAAAATAATAAAGTATTAGTTGAGGGTGTCAACATGGTTTCAAAACATTCAAAACCAAGTATGACAAATCAGCAGGGTGGTATCATTGAGATGGAAGCACCTATTGATCTTTCTAACGTAATGTATGTTCACAAGGGTAAACCGGTAAGAATTGGTTTCCAGGGCGAGAAGAAGGATAAAGTTCGTGTTGCTAAAGTGAATGGCAAGTTAGAGAAGATTGACTAATTCAGGAAGGAGGCCGTAGAAGTTGAGTAGATTAAAAGAACAGTACAATAGCGAGATCAAAGACGCTATGGTAAAGAAATTCGGTTATAAGAACGTTATGGAGATTCCTAAGCTTGAGAAGATCGTTATCAACATGGGTGTTGGTGAAGCTAAGGAAAATCACAAACTTTTAGATACAGCAGTTCAGGATTTAGAGACCATTACAGGTCAGAAGGCAGTTGTTACCCGTGCAAAGAAGTCTGTTGCGAACTTCAAATTAAGAGAGGGTATGCCAATCGGTTGTAAGGTTACCTTAAGAGGCGAGAGAATGTACGAGTTTGCAGATCGTTTGATCAATCTTGCATTGCCACGTGTTCGTGACTTTAGAGGTATTAATCCAAATGCATTCGATGGAAGAGGTAACTACGCTTTAGGAATTAAAGAGCAGTTGATTTTCCCTGAAATCGAGTATGATAAGGTAGATAAGGTAAGAGGTATGGATATTATTTTCGTAACTACTGCTAAGACAGACGAGGAAGCTCGCGAGTTATTGACCTTATTTGGAATGCCATTTAAGAAATAATAGGAGGAAGATTCATGGCTAAGAAAGCAATGGTTGTTAAACAACAACGTAAACAGAAATTCTCTACAAGAGAATATACTCGTTGTAAAGTTTGTGGACGTCCACATTCAGTGTTAAAGAAATACGGAATCTGCAGAATCTGCTTCCGTGAGTTAGCATACAAGGGAGAGATCCCAGGCGTTAAGAAAGCAAGCTGGTAGAATTTTTGAAGGAGGTAAATGACAATGACAGATCCAATCGCAGATATGCTTACTAGAATTCGCAATGCGAATACTGCTAAACATGATACAGTTGATGTTCCTGCTTCAAAGATGAAAGAAGCAATTGCTAACATTCTTTTAGAAGAAGGTTATATTAAGGCTGTTGAGATAGTTGAAGAAGGTAAATTTAAGACAATCCATATTACATTGAAGTATGGTAAAGATAAGAATGAGAAGATCATTACTGGTATTAAGAGAATCTCTAAGCCAGGTCTTCGTGTATATGCTGGCAAGGATGAGCTTCCTAAGGTATTAGGTGGTTTAGGAGTTGCCATCATTTCTACAAACAAAGGTGTATTAACTGACAAGCAGGCTCGTGAAGCTCAGGTTGGCGGCGAAGTATTAGCATTTGTTTGGTGAGGCAGAGAACTTAGCGAAAGCAAGCTGAAAAGCGCAGCTTGAGCTTAGTCGTAGCCCTGTCGACGCCCTTAACGAGCAAAGCGAGTTTAGTAGTCGACTAGGCAGAGAACAGAAATAAGAATTACAACCCCCTTTAAGGGGCATAGAATTAAGGAGGTAACGGCATGTCACGTATCGGAAGAATGCCTATCGCTATACCAGCAGGCGTAACTGTTGATATTGCAGAAAATAATCAAGTGACTGTAAAAGGACCAAAGGGTACACTTACAAGAGTATTACCAGCGGAAATGGACATTAAACTTGAGGATGATCATGTAGTTGTAACTAGACCGAATGATTTAAAGAAGATGAAGTCTTTACATGGTCTTACAAGAACATTGATTCACAACATGGTTGTTGGTGTAACTGAAGGTTATACAAAGACATTAGAGGTTAATGGTGTTGGTTATAGAGCTCAGAAACAGGGCAAGAAATTAGTATTAAGCTTAGGATATTCTCATCCGGTTGAGATGGAAGATCCGGAAGGTTTAGAGTCTAAGGTAGAGGGTAACACCATTATCGTTTCAGGTATTGACAAAGAGAAAGTTGGTCAGTACGCTGCTGAGATCAGAGAGAAGAGAGCACCGGAACCATATAAAGGTAAAGGTATTAAGTATATTGACGAAGTTATCAGACGTAAAGTTGGTAAGACTGGTAAGAAATAATTAAAGGAGTGAGATAGATGATTAAAAAAGAGTCAAGAAGTAAGGTTCGTGCAAAAAAGCATTTAAGAATCCGTAACCGCTTTAGTGGCACTGCTGAGAGACCACGTTTAGCTGTATTCAGAAGTAATAATCATATGTACGCTCAAATTATTGATGATACAGTTGGAAATACTTTAGTGTCTGCGTCTACTGTACAGAGCGACATTAAGTCAGAGATCGAGAAGACAAATAATGTTGATGCTGCTGCTTACTTAGGAACAGTAATAGCTAAGAAAGCATTAGATAAGGGCATTAAGACAGTTGTCTTTGACAGAGGCGGATTTATATATCAGGGTAAAGTGAAAGCGTTAGCAGATGCAGCTAGAGAAGCTGGTCTGGAATTCTAATAAGGAGGAAAACAATTTATGAAGCATACTATTATTGATGCTAGTCAGTTAGAATTAGAAGAACAGGTAGTTGCCATCAAGCGTGTAACCAAGGTTGTTAAAGGTGGACGTAACATGAGATTTGCTGCGCTTGTAGTTGTTGGTGATAAGAATGGTCACGTTGGCGCTGGTATCGGAAAAGCAGCCGAGATTCCAGAGGCTATTCGTAAGGGAAAAGAAGATGCAATTAAGAGTCTTGTAGAGGTTCCAATCAACGAGAACGGAAGTATTCCTCATGATTGGACTGGTGTATTCGGAAGTGCATCTGTACTTTTGAAGACATCTCCAGAAGGTACCGGTATCATCGCTGGTGGTCCTGCACGTAAGGTGTTAGAGCTTGCCGGTTACAAGAATATCCGTACAAAGTCTTTAGGATCTAATAATAAGCAGAACGTAGTTCTTGCTACAATTAATGGACTTACCAAGATTAAGACTCCTGAAGAGGTTGCAAAACTTCGTGGAAAATCTGTTCAAGAGATTTTAGGTTAAGGAGGATTTAGAAAATGGCAGATAAAGTAAGAGTTACTTTAGTAAAGTCTCCAATTGGAGCAGTTCCAAAGCATAAAAAGACTTTGGAAGCATTAGGTCTTAGAAAAGTTAATAAGAGCGTTGAGCTTCCAAATAACGATGCAACCAAGGGAATGGTATTCCAGGTTAAGCATTTGGTAAAGGTAGAAGAGATTTAATTATATTTCAGATAAGGAGGTGTGCATAAATGAATTTATCTACATTAAAGCCGGCAGAGGGTTCTAAGCACAGTGATAATTTCAGAAAAGGCCGTGGTCATGGATCTGGAAATGGTAAGACTGCAGGTAAGGGACATAAAGGACAGAAGGCTCGTTCAGGAGCTACAAGACCTGGTTTCGAAGGTGGTCAGATGCCTTTGTATAGAAGACTTCCTAAGAGAGGATTTACATGTCCAAGCTCAAAGGAGATCGTTGCAATCAATGTTTCTGCATTGAATGTATTTGAAGATGGTACAGAAGTATGTGTTGATACTTTGATCGGTGCAGGAATTGTCAGCAATCCAAAAGACGGCGTTAAGATCTTAGGAAATGGTGAGTTGACAAAGAAGCTTACTGTAAAGGCTAACGCATTTAGTGCTTCTGCAGTAGAGAAAATTGAGGCTCTTGGTGGAAAAGCAGAGGTGATGTAATATGTTCAAAACCTTAATAAATGCGTTTAAGATCGAGCAGTTAAGGAAAAGAATGTTTTACACATTTTGGATTTTGTTAGTTGTACGTCTGGGTTGTCAATTGCCGATTCCCGGCATTGACGTAGCCCAGGTGCAGAAGTATTTGCAAAGTGTTGTAGGAAGTTCTTATAGCTTTATTGACTCGTTCACAGGTGGATCATTTTTGTCTATGTCAGTATTCGCATTAAGTGTAACACCGTACATTACAGCATCTATTATTATGCAGTTATTGACAATTGCAATTCCTGCATTAGAAGAGATGCAGCGTGATGGCGAAGATGGCAGAAAGAAAATGAACCAGATCACCCGGTATGTATCGGTTGGTCTTGCGATTATTGAAAGTGCAGGTCTTTCAATTGGATTTTCAAGACAGGGTGCACTTCAGGATAAGAGCGTATTTACAATTTTGACAATTATTGTTACATTAACAGCAGGAAGCTGTATCATCATGTGGTTAGGTGAAAGAATTTCAGATAAGGGTATTGGTAACGGTATTTCCATTATCCTGTTGATCAACATTGTTTCACGTATGCCAAATGATTTTTCAAACTTGTACATCATGTTTGTTAAGGGCAAAGATATTGTGCAGGCAGTTGTTGCAGTATGTATTATTGTTGCAGTTGTAATTGGCACAACAATTTTTGTAATCATTTTGCAGGATGCAGAAAGAAGAATTCCGGTTCAGTATTCTAAGAAAGTACAGGGAAGAAAGATGGCTGGTGGACAGTCAAGCTACATTCCGTTGAAAGTGAATACAGCAGGTGTTATTCCGATCATCTTTGCAAGTTCATTGTTATCGGTTCCTTCTATTGTGATTAACTTGTTTAATATGAATGTAGGAACAACTGCTCAGAAGATCATGCAGGGAATGAATCAGAATTACTGGTTTAATGCGGAGTATCCATGGGCATCCGTAGGATTGATTGTTTATATTCTTTTGAATATTATTTTTGCATATTTTTATACTTCTATTACCTTCAATCCAATAGAGGTTGCAAATAATATGAAGAAGAGCGGTGGTTTTATTCCGGGTATTCGTCCGGGTAAAACGACACAGGATTATCTGAATAAGATTCTGAACTACATTGTTCTGATCGGTGTAATCGGGTTATTGATCGTTGCATTGATTCCAATCTTCTTTAACGGTGCATTCAAAGCGGATGTTTCGTTTGGAGGAACCTCACTGATCATTATCGTAGGAGTAATCCTTGAGACAATGAAGCAGTTGGAGTCGCAGATGTTAGTACGTAATTATTCCGGATTCCTGAATAATTAAATATAGGAAACACGAAAACTGCGTTTATTGGTATAATAGGCGCAGCTTTCGTACGTTCATAGAGAAGATTTCATATAAAAAGGAGGAAGAGGTTATGAAGATTATCATGTTAGGAGCTCCAGGAGCCGGCAAGGGAACACAGGCTAAAATGATCGCTGCAAAGTACGGTATTCCACACATTTCAACAGGGGATATTTTCCGCGCAAACATTAAGAACGGAACTGAACTTGGTGCAAAAGCAAAAGAGTATATGGATAAGGGATTGCTTGTGCCAGATGAGTTGGTTGTAGATCTTGTGATTGATCGTTTCAAAGAGCCGGATTGTGCAAAAGGATATGTGTTAGACGGATTCCCAAGAACAATTCCACAGGCAGAAGCGTTAGACAAGGCTTTAACTGCAATTGGTGAAAGCGTTGACTATGCGATCAATGTAGAAGTTCCGGATGAGAATATCGTTCGCAGAATGGGTGGAAGAAGAGCATGTGTAGGTTGTGGAGCAACTTATCATATCGTGTATAGCCCAACAAAAGTAGAGGGTAAATGTGATACTTGTGGTGGAGATCTGATCATTCGTGATGATGACAAGCCGGAAACAGTTCAGAACAGACTTGCTGTATATCATGAGCAGACACAGCCATTGATCGATTACTATACGAAAAAAGGAATTATTGCCGAAGTAGACGGAACACAGGATATGAATGATGTCTTTGCGGCAATTGTTAAGATTTTAGGTGAATAATAATGGCAGTTTCAATTAAGTCAAGTGCAGAAATTGAACTCATGCGTGAGGCGGGAAGAATTCTCGCCATCACACATGATGAACTGGCAAAACAGGTAAAACCAGGAATGTCTACTTTACAGGTAGATCAAATTGGGGAAGAGATTATAAGAAGCTTTGGATGTGTACCATCCTTCTTGAATTATAATGGATATCCGGCATCAATTTGTGTTTCTATTAATGAAGAAGTGGTTCATGGAATACCAAATGAGAAACGGATCATACAGGAAGATGATATTGTGAGTTTAGATGCAGGTGTTATCTATAAAGGATATCATTCCGATGCTGCAAGAACGTTGATCATGCCGGCAGTACCGGACTCGGTGAAAAAGCTGGTAGAGGTTACGAAGCAGTCATTTTTTGAAGGTATAAAGCAGGCAGTTGCCGGCAATCATATTGTTGATATCGGCAGAGCAGTTCAAAAATATGCGGAATCGTATGGTTATTCAGTTGTAAGGGATCTGGTCGGACATGGTGTCGGATCGAAGTTGCATGAAGAACCGGAAGTGCCTAATTTTGCGGGGTTACGCCGCGGAATGAAATTACGTGCAGGAATGACGATTGCAGTGGAACCTATGATCAACATGGGTGTCAAGGAAGTATATTGGGAAGATGATGACTGGACTGTAGTTACAGCAGATCTGATGCCGTCCGCCCACTATGAGAATACAATTTTGATTACGGATGGAGAGCCGGAAATTCTTTCGCAGGCTCCCGGTATCGCACTTTAATATAGAAGAAACGGTGCAGAGTTTTGATAAATGAGATTATAAAACAGGAGGATTGATGATATGTCAAAAGCAGATGTTATTGAAATTGAAGGAACTGTAGTTGAAAAGTTGCCAAATGCAATGTTTAAGGTTGAATTAGAGAATGGACATGAAGTGTTAGCACATATTAGTGGAAAGCTCAGAATGAACTACATTAAAATTTTACCGGGCGATAAAGTTACATTGGAATTATCTCCGTATGATTTGACAAAGGGCAGAATCAAATGGAGAGAAAAGTAAAATAAAGGAATTTTTTTGTAGAAATCAAAAAAATTACTTGCAATGAAAGAGTATAGATGTTAGAATAGTTATTCGTAGCGGACTTTTTACAGAGAAAGTTGGCGATACAGTTTTGAAAGGAGAGATTTTAATGAAGGTTAGAGCATCCGTAAAACCAATTTGCGATAAGTGCAAAATCATTAAAAGAAAAGGTCGTATCAGAGTTATCTGTGAGAACCCAAAACATAAGCAGAGACAGGGATAGATGATAGCCCATCCGTAACCTTCGAAGCTTAGTAACCAAAGTAGCACTGTATTCCCAGTGTGAAGTTCCTTCTATATTATCATTATTAGTATGGAAGATGATTTAGAAAGCGGCTGTAGCGTAGGTTGTCATTAGCCTATGCAACATATCAATAGAATGAATATAGAAAGTAACACGTATGCATTTCACCCGTTTGTAATATACATACGGATACGTCAAGGCTTTTTCGTATTCACAGTGAAGAAAAAAGTATTAATTTATGGAGGTGCACAGTCACAATGGCTCGTATTTCAGGTGTAGATTTACCAAGAGAAAAACGTATTGAGATCGGTCTTACTTACATTTATGGTATTGGACTCACATCATCTCAGCGTATTTTAAAAGAAGCAAATGTTAATCCTGATACCCGTGTTCGTGATCTTACTGATGATGAAGTAAAGAGAATCAGCGAGATTATCAACGAGACACAGATGGTAGAAGGTGATTTACGTAGAGAGATCGCTTTGAACATTAAGCGTTTACAGGAGATCGGTTGCTACCGTGGCAAACGTCATAGACAGGGATTACCAGTCCGTGGACAGAAGACTAAGACAAATGCTAGAACTCGCAAGGGTCCTAAGAGAACCGTAGCAAATAAGAAAAAGTAATTTTTGATAGATTAGATTTTATTTATTTTTAGCAGGAGGTTAAGTTTAATGGCTAAAGTTACAAAAAAAGTGACAAAGAAGCGTGTTAAGAAGAACGTTGAACACGGACAGGCACACATTCAGTCATCTTTTAATAATACAATTGTTACATTAACCGATAATGAAGGTAATGCACTTTCATGGGCAAGTGCTGGTGAGTTAGGATTTAAGGGTTCTAAGAAGTCAACTCCTTACGCAGCACAGATGGCAGCAGAGACTGCAACAAAGGCAGCTCTTATTCACGGTTTGAAGAAAGTTGACGTTATGGTTAAGGGACCGGGTTCTGGTCGTGAGGCAGCAATTCGTGCGCTTCAGGCAGCAGGTCTTGAAGTATTGAGTATTCGTGACGTGACTCCAGTTCCACATAATGGATGTCGTCCACCAAAACGTAGAAGAGTGTAATAGGAGGTACAATTAGATGGCAGTAGATAGAACCCCAGTTCTTAAGAGATGCAGATCTTTAGGTATGGAGCCTCAAGTTCTTGGAATTGATAAGAAATCAAATAGACAGTTAGTTAGAGCAAATAGAAAGATGAGCGAGTATGGTTTACAGCTTCGTGAGAAGCAGAAAGCGAAGTTCATCTATGGCGTATTAGAGAAACCTTTCCGTAATCTTTACGCAACTGCTGAGAGAATGAAAGGATTAACAGGTCCGAACTTAATGGTTCTCTTAGAGTGCAGATTGGATAATGTTGTATATCGTTTAGGTTTTGCCAGAACTCGTAAGGAAGCTAGACAGATCGTAGATCACAAGCATGTATTAGTTAATGGCAAGCGTGTTAACATTCCTTCATACAGAGTAAAAGCTGGAGATAAGATTGAGATTCGTGAGAAGAGCAAATCTTTACAGAGATACAAAGATATTTTAGAGGTTACAGCAGGAAGATTAGTTCCAGCATGGTTAGAGTCTGATCAGGAGAACCTTTGCGGTACTGTTACAGAGTTACCATTAAGAGAGCAGATCGATGTTCCTGTTAATGAAACACTTATCGTCGAGTTATATTCTAAGTAGTCAATAATCGGTAGATTATGAAACCTAAAGGAGGTTCCGAACGTGTTTGAATTCGAAAAACCAAGAATTGAGATCGCAGAGATTTCAGAAGACAACAGATACGGTAAATTTGTAGTAGAACCTTTAGAGAGAGGCTATGGTACAACCCTTGGTAACTCTTTGAGAAGAATTATGTTATCATCTTTGCCGGGTTCCGCTGTTAGCTATGTAAAAATCAAAGGTGTTTTACATGAGTTTAGCTCAATCCCGGGCGTAAAAGAAGATGTGACAGAGATTATCATGAACATCAAGGAATTGGCAATTAAGAATAATAGCAGCTCTAATGAGCCAAAGCAGGCTTATATCGAGTATGTTGGCGAAGGTGTGATTACCGCAGCAGATATTCATGTAGATAGTGATATTGAGATTTTGAATCCGGATCAGGTAATCGCTACATTAAGCGGTCCAGATGCCAGATTTGATATGGAACTTACTATCACAAAAGGTAGAGGTTATGTTGGATCTGACAAGAATAAGAAAGAGGATACATCAATTGATGTAATCGCAATCGATTCTATTTATACACCGGTTGAGCGTGTGAATCTCACAGTAGAGAATACTCGTGTAGGTCAGATTACAGATTATGATAAGCTTACATTAGACGTATATACCAATGGTACATTGGCTCCGGACGAGGCAGTAAGCTTAGCTGCAAAAGTATTAAGTGAGCATTTAAGTTTGTTTATTGATCTGTCAGAGAATGCCAAATCGGCAGAAGTAATGGTAGAGAAAGAAGACAACGAGAAAGAAAAAGTATTAGAGATGAACATTGATGAATTGGAGTTATCCGTTCGTTCATTTAACTGCTTAAAGAGAGCAGGTATTAATACTGTAGAAGAGCTGACAAGCAAGACTCCGGAAGATATGATGAAAGTTCGTAACTTAGGACGTAAGTCTTTGGAAGAAGTACTGAATAAGTTAAAAGAATTAGGTCTTTCATTGAATAACGGAGAAGAATAATTAGAATAAGAGAACACTTAAGCCGAAGGTTTAGTAAGCAAAGTGAAGGAGGAAATACATCATGGCAATGTATAGAAAGCTTGGAAAGAAGCAGGCAGCAAGAAAAGCGTTACTTCGTAATCAGGTAACACAGTTATTATATAACGGTAAGATCAAGACAACAGAAGCAAGAGCAAAAGAGATCCGTAAGATCGCTGAGAGCTTGATCACAATGGCAGTGAAAGAGAAAGATAACTACGATGAAGTTACAGTAACTGCTAAAGTTGCAAAGAAAGACAAAGATGGTAAGAGAATCAAAGAAGTTGTAGATGGTAAGAAAGTTACTGTTTATGATGAAGTTGAGAAGACTGTTAAGAAAGATCAGCCATCTAAGTTACATGCAAGAAGACAGATGTTAAAGGTTCTTTATCCTGTAGTTGAGGTTCCTGCCGATGCTGCTGGTAAGAAGAGAGGAACTAAGAAGGTTGATTTAACTGAGAAGTTATTCAACGAGTATGGCCCTAAGTATGCAGGACGTAATGGTGGTTACACAAGAATCATCAAGATCGGACCTCGTAAGGGTGATGCTGCAATGGAAGTTATCATTGAGTTAGTATAATCGATTGATAGTGTCTAGGGGACTGTTTGTTACAGTCCCCTATTTTGCTATATGGAGACAGGCAGAATGATCAAACAAAAGCTGATTGATATCAAAAATGTTACATTTGAATATTTTAGAAGAGATGAAGACGGCAATGTGGAGTCTATGATCGAGGCATTGAAAGATGTTTCACTTGATGTGGAAAAGGGGCAGTTTGTTGCAATATTAGGCAGAAATGGTTCCGGTAAATCGACACTTGCAAAACATATCAATGCATTACTTTTTCCGAGTGAAGGGGAAGTGATTGTAGATGGAATGGATACGGAAGATGGAGAATTGAGGTTAAAGATCCGCCAGACGGCAGGAATGGTATTCCAGAATCCG
The DNA here is from genome assembly GCA_000431135.1 of Clostridium sp. CAG:590. Classification (GTDB taxonomy): domain Bacteria; phylum Bacillota; class Clostridia; order Lachnospirales; family Lachnospiraceae; genus CAG-590. The sequence continues at coordinate 4,231 of HF987820.1, read as the reverse complement.
GATAATCAGATCGTAGGTAATCTGGTGGAAGAAGATATTGCATTTGGTCCGGAGAATCTTGGAATCCCAACAGCGGATATATGGAACAGGGTAGATGAAGCGTTAGACAAGACTGGAATGGAGGCTTTTCGGAATCAGTCACCTAATCATTTGTCGGGTGGTCAGAAGCAGAGAGTGGCAATTGCCGGAGTGCTTGCAATGCATCCAAAGTGTATTATATTTGATGAGTCTACCGCAATGCTGGATCCGCAGGGAAGACGCAATATAATCGATGTGGCAAGAGGATTGCAACAGGAATATGGCATTACTATTTTGTTGATCACACATCATATGGATGAAGTATTAGCTGCAGATCATGTATTCGTTATGAAAGATGGCAGGATCATGGGGAAGGGTACACCAATGGAGATATTTGCACAACATAAGTTACTTGAGGAGTGTGGATTGCGATTGCCGGTATTATATCAGTATCTTGATTTTTTAGAGCAGGAGCAGATCATTGATGCTGTAGCATATAGGAACATTCATAACGTAGAAGATCTGATTACGGAGATGACACGACGATATCAAAAAGAACAAGCAGATCAGACAGAGTTACCCAATGATTTAATTGGCGAAATACAGGTAGACCGTAATGCCGGCGAAGGCATTTTGTTAAATCATGTTAGTTATGTATATAATAAAGGATTTGCAGATGAGAGAATAGCATTAAATGATGTAAATCTTCACATAACAAAAGGAGAATTTGTGGCAGTCATCGGTCATACCGGTTCCGGGAAATCAACGTTGATGCAGCATTTAAACGGATTATATACAGCAACGGAGGGTACGGTATACTATAATGGACAGGATATTGCAGACCACGATTTCTCTATCAAACAATTAAGACAAAAAGTTGGATTGGTTTTCCAATATCCGGAATATCAGTTATTTGCGGAAACGGTAGAAAAGGATGTCTGCTTTGGTCCGGAGAATATGGATATCAGCAAGGTGGAAGCGCAGAAACGTGCGTATGAAGCAATTGAGGCAGTCGGATTGCCGGATACCATTTATGATTGTTCGCCATTGCAGCTGTCCGGAGGACAAAAACGGAGAGTCGCAATTGCAGGGATTCTCGCCATGCAACCGGATTATCTGGTATTGGATGAGCCGACCGCGGGACTGGATCCGTATTCTGCTGAAAAATTATTGGAGATGTTAAAAGATCTGCAGATCAGGCAGGGAATTGCAATTATATTAGTATCACATTCTATGGAAGAGGTGGCAGAGTACGCCGATCGTATCGTTGTAATGGATCAAGGGAAGATCTGTTTTGATGAACCGACCTGGAAGGTATTTACCAGAAAGCAGGAATTAGAGGAATTGGGACTTGCTGTACCGACCGGTAACCGGATTCTCAATGCATTGAAAAATGTGGGAAATGATATTGATGTGAAACATAGCACAAAGGAAGAGGTTTGTGGAGAACTGATCCGTTGGAAGCAGAAAGAAGGCAGGTAGCACGGCATGATGAGAGATATGACGATAGGACAATTCTATAATACGGATTCTGTCATTCATCGGTTAGATCCCAGAGTGAAGATTATGATTACATTTATCTATGTGATCAGTTTGTTTTTTGCAAGAAATCCGGTGATATATATTGCTGCATTTGTAGCATTGGCATGTTATATCCGGTTGTCAAAGGTGCCGGTCCGATTCATCATGAAAGGATTGAAAGCATTAGGATTAATTATTCTATTTACGGTTGTGATCAATCTGTTCACGGTAAAGGGAGCGAATGTGATTGTGCAATGGCATTTTCTTAAAATTACGGATCTGGGTTTACAAGCCGCTATTTATCTTGGACTGCGTTTATGTTTCATGATCATCGGATCAAGTATGATGACGTATACAACGACACCCAATGCCTTAACGGACGGTTTGGAGAGTATGCTTAGCTGGATGAAACGGTTACACGTCCCAGTACATGAATTTGCCATGATCATGGCTATTGCGTTGCGTTTTGTGCCTATATTGGTTGAGGAACTAGACAAGATCATGAAGGCCCAGATGGCGCGTGGGGTTGACTTCAAAGAAGGAAATCTGATGGCACGCCTCAAAAAGCTGATACCGATCATTATTCCGTTGTTTGTGTCGTCTGTACGCAGAAGTAACGAGTTGGCATTGGCAATGGATGCAAGATGTTATCATGGGGATGAAGGAAGGACAAAAATGAAACCATTATGTTATCAGAGAACGGACCAGGTAGCATATGGTATGGTATTTGCTTATTTTGTATTTATGATCGTACTTGCAAAAGCTTTTTAGGGAAGTATTCATTAAAATGCTGATGGAATTGTTTGGTGGAGAGGAAAAAGATGTCGATAAAGAGAATAAAATTAACAGTCGCATATGATGGAACCCGTTATTGTGGCTGGCAGATTCAGAAGAATGGAATCACGGTAGAAGAAGTACTCAACCGGACGCTCACCAAATTCTTCAAGACGGAGATTGTTGTAATTGGTGCGAGCAGAACAGATTCCGGTGTTCATGCATTGGGAAATGTTGCCGTGTTTGATGCGGACGTCACAATGCCGCCGGAAAAGATCAGCTATGCGATCAATAATCTGTTGCCGGATGATATCCGTATTCAGAGATCGGAAGAAGTTGCGTTGGACTTTCATCCACGATACTGTGATACGAGAAAGACGTATGAATATCAGATATACAATGCACAGTTTCCGAATCCGCTAATGCGGTTGTATTCGCATTTTGTGTATTATCATTTAGATGAGGAGAAAATGCAGCAAGCGGCCGATTATCTGGTAGGGGAGCATGACTTTAAGAGTTTCTGTACACCGAAAGATGATGTGGAAAATACAGTAAGAACAATATATTATATTCAGGTAATGCGGGAAGGTGATGTTGTAAAGATCCGCATTAATGGCAATGGATTTTTGTATAATATGGTACGAATCATAGCAGGTTCGCTTATGAAGGTAGGAATGGGGATGATCCCACCGGAATATGTCAAAGAAATATTAGACGCAAAAGACCGTACAAAAGCAGGACATAAGGCAGCGGCATGTGGATTGACACTGGTAGAGATTGAATATCCGCAAAATGAACAAAATGCTGTTGAATAATGGAAAAAATGAGAAAAACGCATTGACATAGGTAGACAGATATAATATAATACTTAATTGTGACGGCGGAAGAAGTCTGTGCAAAACCAATAGCCCCGGTTTTACATAGTGTCAGGTCGCCAGAGTCAGATTGGACGCACGGAGACGTTGTTTCGGACATTGCAACGAACCGCATAAGCGGACAAAGGACAGAATTATATTGGAATTATTTTAAGGAGGAACACCATGAAGAGTTATATGGCAAGCCCATCAACAATTAACAGAGAGTGGTATGTAGTTGACGCTACAGGACATACATTAGGACGTTTAGCATCAGAAGTCGCAAGTGTTTTAAGAGGTAAGAATAAGCCAACCTTTACTCCACATATCGACACTGGTGATTACGTTATCATCGTAAATGCAGACAAGATCAAAGTAACTGGTAAGAAGTTAGACCAGAAAGTATATTATGATTATTCAGGATATGTTGGCGGAATGAAAGAGACAACATTGAAAGAACTTTTAGCTAAGAAGCCAGAAGAAGTTATCCGCAGAGCAGTTAAGGGTATGCTTCCAAAGGGACCTTTAGGACGCGAGATGATGACAAAGCTTCATGTATATGCTGGTCCGGAACATAATCATCAGGCACAGCAGCCGAAAGAGTTAGAGATTAAGTATTAATTAAGGAGGACAAAGCAGTGGCTAAAACAGAGAGATATTACGGAACTGGTAGAAGAAAAAGCAGTGTTGCAAGAGTATATTTAGTACCTGGTACAGGTAAGATTACAATTAACAAGAAAGACATGGATGATTATTTTGGTCTTGAGACATTGAAGATTATTGTTAATCAGCCATTCGTAGCTACAAATACTGTAGGAAAGTTTGATGTACTTGTTAATGTTCGTGGTGGTGGATTTACAGGTCAGGCCGGTGCAATCCGTCATGGTATTTCAAGAGCATTATTAGAGGCTGACGCTGAGAACCGTCCGGCATTGAAGAAGGCTGGATACCTTACTCGTGATTCACGTATGAAGGAGAGAAAGAAGTACGGTTTGAAAGCAGCTCGTCGTGCTCCACAGTTCAGCAAGCGATAATTCAAACGAATATCACAAAAGAGCAAATTT
>HF987819.1 GCA_000431135.1 Clostridium sp. CAG:590 | reverse complement strand
CCTCACGCTGTGCAAGGGTTATAAATCGCAATTGTTGACGGTGCGAGGGAATGGAATGACATCACGGATATTGCCCATTCCCGTAATATACATGATTAAGCGTTCAAATCCCAGTCCGAAACCTGCATGGCGTGTGGAGCCATATTTTCTAAGGTCGAGATAAAATTGATAATCTTCCTGTTTCAGACCGCATTCATTCATTCGGGAAAGCAATATGTCGTAGTTATCCTCACGCTGGCTTCCACCGATGATCTCACCGATTCCGGGAACCAGGCAGTCCATGGCGGCAACGGTTTTGTTGTCTTCGTTTAATTTCATATAGAATGCTTTGATTTCCTTTGGATAGTCGGTAACAAAAACCGGACGCTTAAAATGTTGTTCGGTAAGGTAACGTTCGTGTTCTGTCTGAAGATCACATCCCCAGGAGACTTTGTATTCAAATTGATCATTATGTGGTTCCAGTAATGCGATTGCTTCGGTATATGTGACATGTCCAAAATCGGAGGTGATCACATGCTGTAAGCGTTCCAATAATCCTTTGTCTACAAACTGGTTGAAGAACTGCATTTCCTCCGGGGCTTGTTCTATTACATAAGAAATGACATATTTTAACATTTGTTCCGCTAACTGCATATCATCTGTGAGATCTGCAAATGCGATTTCCGGTTCGATCATCCAGAATTCGGCAGCGTGTCGTGTTGTGTTGGAATTCTCTGCACGGAAGGTTGGACCAAAGGTATAAATGTTGCGGAAAGCCTGTGCATAGGTTTCACCATTTAACTGTCCGCTAACGGTGAGAGAAGTCATTTTTCCGAAGAAATCTTCCCGGTAATCGATATTTCCCTGGTCGTCCAATGGTGGATTGGCAGGATCAATCGTGGTTACGCGAAACATTTCTCCGGCTCCTTCGCAGTCACTTCCGGTAATCAGTGGAGTGTGCACATAAACAAATCCGCGTTCCTGAAAGAATTTGTGGATGGCGAATGCTGCTAAAGAACGGACGCGGAACACAGCCTGAAATGTGTTGGTCCGGGGGCGTAAATGTGATATGGTTCGAAGATATTCGAAACTGTGCCGCTTTTTTTGAAGTGGATAATCTCCGGGACAATCCCCTTCGACTTCTATACCGGAGGCATGGATCTCAAATGGCTGTTTTGCTTCCGGAGTTAGTAACAATTGACCGGAAATGATCAATGCGGTACCAACATTTATTTTTCGTACAATATCATAGTTTGCAAGTTTGTCATCATATACAACCTGAACAGGCTGAAAAAATGTACCGTCATGAATAGATAAAAAGCCAAAGCTTTTGGAGTCGCGGTTGGATCTTACCCAGCCGCAAATAGTGATAGTCTGGTCTGCCAGGCTTTCGCTTTGCCGGTACAGATCTCTTAACTGGATGATGTTCATAATATAGCTCCTTAAAATGAAATGATATTTAATATATGGATACTATACCTCATTTTTAAAAAATCTTCCATTCTTCTGATTGTTTTTTGGATAAAATGTTATAAAAAGCATTCCGGAAATATTCAAATTGAAATAGGCTTGATATTTCCAAATTATGGGGAAATTGTGCAAAGTACATAAAATGTGGGTAAAAAAACGACAAAAAAATAAAAGAAATATGCTAAAATAGGGAGTTTTCATGAAGAAATAGACAAAATTAATAAAAAATATGTTATTTTGCATAAAAAATGTTTCATTTTTTACATTTTAATGTTATAATATACTACATATTTAGCATAAAGGGGTGACACTATGATTAAGAAAGAAATGATAGCTATGCTGTTAGCCGGTGGACAGGGAAGCCGTTTAGGTGTTTTAACATCGAATCTGGCAAAGCCTGCGGTTGCTTTTGGTGGTAAGTATAAGATCATTGACTTCCCACTTAGCAACTGTATCAATTCAGGAATTGATACAGTTGGCGTTTTGACGCAGTATAGACCGTTACGGTTAAACCAGCATATTGGAATAGGTATTCCATGGGATCTGGATCGCAGTATTGGTGGTGTAACAGTTTTACCACCATATGAAAAGAGCGAGAACAGTCAGTGGTATACAGGTACTGCTAATGCAATTTACCAGAACTTAGAGTATATTGATTATTATAATCCGGAATATGTATTGATCCTTTCAGGTGATCATATCTATAAGATGGATTATGAAGTGATGTTGGATTATCACAAATCAATGGAAGCAGATATTACACTTGCTACATATGAAGTTCCAATGGAAGAAGCAAGCCGTTTTGGTGTGGTTATTACAGATGGTAACGGTGTAATTCAGGAATTTGAGGAGAAACCAGAGAAACCAAGAAGTAATAAGGCTTCCATGGGTATTTACATCTTCAAATGGAGCGTGCTGAAGGCTGCTTTACAGGAACTAAAAGATGTTCCGTCTTGTGATTTTGGTAAGCACATTATTCCGCATTGTCATCAGAATGGTGCCAAGGTTGTTGCTTATGATTTCAAGGGATATTGGAAGGATGTTGGAACACTTGGTTCTTATTGGGAAGCCAATATGGAATTGGTAGATATCATTCCGGAGTTTAACTTATATGAGGAATTCTGGAGAATTTATACGAAGAGTGATATTTTACCACCTCAGTACATAGATGAGACAGGTACGGTAACAGAGAGTATTGTCGGTGAAGGAACAGAAGTATATGGTGAGGTTTCCCATTGCGTAATTGGTTCAGGTGTTACCATTGGCAAGGGTGCGATCGTTAAGGATTCCATCATTATGAACAATACAGTGATCGGTGAAGGTGCAATTGTTAACAAAGCAATTATTGCAGAGAATGTTAATGTCGGCAAGAATACAGAGCTGGGTGTTGGAGAGGAAGCAACCAATGAGTACAAGCCGCAGATCTATTCATTCGGTCTTGTTACAATCGGTGAGAATTCAACGATTCCTGACAATGTTAAAGTTGGTAAGAATACCGCAATTTATGGTCCTACCGAGGCTTCAGAGTATCCAGATGGATTGTTAAAGAGTGGTTCTAGTTTGATAAAGGTAGGTGACTTAGCATGAGAGCAATTGGAGTAATTTTAGCAGGTGGTAACAGCAGCAGAATGGGAGAGTTATCCGCAAAACGTGCAGTTGCTGCAATGCCTGTAACAGGTAGTTACCGTGCAATTGATTTTTCTTTAAGTAATATGACGAATTCTCATATTCAGAAGGTTGCTGTATTTACTCAGTATAATTCTCGTTCATTGAATGAACATTTGAATTCTTCTAAATGGTGGGATTTCGGAAGAAAACAGGGCGGTTTGTATGTGTTTACCCCAACGATCACTTCTACAAACAGTTATTGGTATCAGGGAACCGCAGATGCACTTTATCAGAACATCAGCTTCTTGAAGGATAGTCATGAGCCATATGTTGTAATTGCAAGTGGTGATGGTATCTATAAGTTGGATTACAACAAAGTATTGGAGGAACATATCCGCAAAGGCGCAGATATTACGGTTGTATGTAAGGATATCAATCCGGAAGAGGATGATGTAAGTCGTTTTGGCGTAGTAAAATATAACGATGACATGCAGGTGATTGACTTTGAAGAGAAGCCGTTAGTGGCACAGACTCAGACAGCGTCTATCGGTGTATATGTAATTCGTAGAAGACAGTTGATCGAATTGCTGGAAGCATGTGCAAAAGAAGGAAGAACCGATTTCGTTAAGGATATTCTGATTCGTTATAAGAATGTTAAGAAGATATATGCTTATAAGATGGATTCTTATTGGAGAAATATCGGAACCATCGAGTCTTATTATAAGACGAATATGGATTTCCTGAAGAAAGACATTCGTGATTATTTCTTCCGCCAGTATCCGGATGTATATTCGAAGGTAGATGATCTTCCGCCTGCGAAGTACAATAAGGATGCTATTGTGAACAACAGCTTGATCGCAAGTGGATGTATCATTAATGGTACAGTAGAGAATTCTGTATTATTTAAGAAGGTATATGTAGGTAATAATTGTGTGATTCGTAATTCAATCATTTTAAATGATGTACATATTGGGGATAATTCAGTGATTGAGAATTGTATCGTAGAGAGTCGGGATACTCTGCGTGCAAACACGATACACACGGCTGAACCGGGACAGATTAAGATTGTAGTGGAGAAGAATTTCCGCTATGCATTATAAGTCCTTTTCTGGAGAAAAACATTAAACTATACAAAGGGGTGTAATACTTTATGGAGATTACAGATATCAGACTGAAAAAGGTTGCAAAAGAGGGTAAGATGAAAGCAATCGTATCTATTACATTAGACAACGAATTTGCGGTTCATGATATTAAGGTCATTGAAGGTGAAAAGGGGTTATTCATTGCAATGCCTAGTAGAAAAGCAGCCGATGGGGATTACAGAGATATCGCACATCCGATCAATCAGTCAACGAGAGAGCGGATCCAGTCATTGATTTTGGCTGAGTATGAGAAAGCATTATTAGAGGAAGACGAAGAAATATAATGTATAGTATTTAAGAAAGACTATCCTGAAAACGAATAGAGGAGATTTGTTTCTCAGGATAGTTTTTTTATATTTAAGAGAGGAGTATGATATGAAAAGAGTAATCTTAGGAATGTTAATGGTTATTGTGTTTGGGTGCAATGTGCAGGCGGCACAGTTTTCAAAGGCTACACCGGTAAGAGTCGGTGCGAATCCTGCGGAGACAGTCGATGTGAAGGCGGTTATGTCACAGGCGGAGAACAACTTGAATAATGCCAGGGTATATGGCGTAGAGATCATCATGAATGATGAATTATTGATGGACGTAGCGATTGATCAGAACACAAAAGTTATTTATGGTAATATTCCGTCAGAGGACGGCAATATGATCTTATGGGGAGATACCGGCAAAAAGATGGCATATCTGTATGATGCGAAGACACAGAAATGGTATTTCAGCCCAAATGATACAGATTTCTCTGAGTTAGAAAAGCAAAAAGATTCTGCCAAGCAGACTGTGCAGACAGAGGATGTGGTGAATTATCAGTATATTGGTAAAGTGACAAAGACGGTTCATGAGCAGGCGGTTGAATGTTATCAGATACGGGCAACGGAGTCAGGGGAAGTTTCAACTTGTGATTACTATGTCAGTATCAATGGGAATCAGATGATCTCCACGGTGATAACCATGCAGAGTGGGTATGTTTCCGGTGGAGTCACCATGCAGATGAATTTTTATTATCCGGAAAGCTTATCGGTTCCACAGAACGTTGTTGCAAATGCTACATTAGCACCGGGATACAGTGTAGTGAAGAACAAGGTTAATTACAAGGTTAAGGAGGTCAAGGGACAGCCGGTATTTTGTGTAAATGATGCATATCGTACAGGAAAGAATGTTAAGATTCTGGATTCCATTATGGTTTGTGGTAAAGCATATCCGGTATATGAGATCAGTGATGCAGCATTTTTAGGGAATGCAAAGGTTAAGACAGTAACGATTGGAAAGAATGTTCAGGTGATTGGCAAAAAAGCATTTTATAAATGCAAGAAATTATCTACGGTTAAGATTAATGCAGGCAATTTGAAAAAGGTAGGAAAATATGCATTTAAAGGAACTGCCAGATCCTGCAAGGTTAAAGTGGCTAAGAAAAAATATAAGAAATATAAGAAATTAATTTCAAGAGCTAAATCCGGAGTAATCGTTACAAAATAACATAGAACGAAAAAGAATGGCATGTATGGAATAAGGAATCAAAAACTTATCTGTATATGCCATTTTTATTTAAACGGAAAGATTGGTACATATAAATACCGGTCTGTCTGGAATATTGACCTGAAAATAGTGGTGTACTGTGTGGATGGGGTGGAATAATGGAAAAAAATGTGGTAGAATTACCTACGATTTAGGATGTATCAGACATTGGGTTGAATAGGAGGACAAACAAGTATGACAAAGGTAAAAGCAGTTATTTTAGCGGCAGGAAAAGGAACCAGAATGAAATCGGAATTACCAAAAGTGATCCACACCGCATTGGGTAAGCCGATGGTGGATTATGTAATAGAAGCAGCAAGAGATGCAGGGGCAGAAAAAGAAGATATCTGTCTGGTGGTTGGACACAAAGCGGATCTTGTGAAGAAAACCGTCGGGGATGGAGTAAATTATGTGTTGCAGGAGGAACAGCTTGGAACCGGACATGCAGTACGTTGTGCAAGTGATTTCATCGGTGAAGAAGGTTTGACGATGGTGTTATGCGGAGATACTCCACTCATAACAGGAAGTACACTTAAGAAACTGGTTGAGACACATATTGCAGAGGGCAATGCAATCACAGTATTAACGGCGGTAGTGGATGATCCAACAGGATATGGAAGAATTATCAAAGATAATTGGGGAAAATTTGTCAAGATCGTGGAGCAGAAAGATGCTACTTTAGAGGAGCAGCGTGTGGATGAGATTAATTCAGGTATATATGTTTTTGATTCTGCAATTCTTAGTAAGGCACTTGGCAAACTGACAAATGACAATGTGCAGGGAGAATACTATCTGACAGATACAATTGAGATTGTGAAATCAGAGGGATTAGGTGAAGTTGCGACCATGATCGTGTCCGATGATAATGAGATTAAGGGTGTGAATTCTCCGGAACAATTGGAAGAGGCAGAAGAAATATTGAAAGCGCGTCAGAGTAAATAATCTTTTGTAATTAGAACATGAGAAAGGTATGGAATATCAAATGAAGTTGATTGTTGGGCTGGGAAATCCTACACCACAATATGATAAGACAAGGCATAATGTCGGGTTTGCGGTAATCGATCATTTAATGAATGAATATGGCATTGCGTTAGATACGGCAAAACACAAAGGATTCTACGGAAAAGGGAGAATAGCAGGAGAATCTGTTATTTTATTAAAACCTATGACGTATATGAATCTGAGCGGAGAAAGTGTTGTACAGGTTGCCAATTATTACAAAGTCGCACCGCAGGACGTTATAGTTGTATATGATGATATCAATCTGGACGTTGGAAGGCTCCGCATTCGGGAAAAGGGAAGTGCGGGTGGACATAATGGCATTAAGAATATTATCGCACATTTGGGAACGGATGAGTTTCCGAGAATTCGTGTCGGGGTAGGAATGAAACCGCCGAAGATGGATCTTGCTGATTATGTATTATCCCGCTTTTCAAAAGAGGAAGAACCGCTGATGGAAGAAGGTTATGAAAAAGCGGCAAAAGCAATGGAGCTGATGGTGGAGGGTGAAATAAGCCAGGCGATGAATCTCTACAACGGAAACATCCCCCTTGCACAGCGTAAG
>HF987818.1 GCA_000431135.1 Clostridium sp. CAG:590 | reverse complement strand
GTCCGTCACTTACGCTGTGCAAGGAAATTTTAGTGGAAGGAAGTCTCACGAATCGCCTTCCGTACTGGAAGTACAAATGTTGGCGATACAGAAAGCTCATCAATTCCCATCTTCACAAACTGCTCTGTCAAAGATGTATCCGCTCCAAGTTCTCCACAAATTCCAACCCAGCAATTCTCTTTATGTCCATTGTCAATCACCATCTGGATCATTCGAAGAATTGCCGGATGATGTGAATCATATATGTTATCCAACTTTGGATTCTGACGATCAATCGCCAATGTATACTGTGTCAGATCGTTGGTTCCAATACTAAAGAAGTCAACTTCTTTTGCAAGCAGATCCGAGATCATAACTGCTGCCGGCGTCTCGATCATAATACCAAGTTCTACATCACCATATTCAACATTTCCGGCATCTAATTCATCACGGACTTCCGCACAGATCTTCTTGATCTGCTGAACTTCCTTTACAGAAATGATCATAGGGAACATGATCGAAATCGTTCCAAATGCAGATGCACGATAAAGCGCACGAAGCTGTGTCTTAAAGATCTCTACCCGGTCTAAACAGATACGGATTGCACGATAACCCATTGCAGGGTTATCTTCATGTTCCATGTTAAAATAATCTACCTGCTTATCTGCACCGATATCTAATGTACGGATTACTACTTTCTTACCGGCCATGTTCTGTGCAACCGTCTTATATACCTGGAACTGCTCCTCTTCTGTCGGATAATGATCTTTTTCCAGATACAGGAACTCGCTACGGAACAGACCAATTCCTGCTGCGTCATTTGCCAATACATTCGCCACATCTGCAACGCTTCCGATATTTGCATACAAATGAATATGTCTGCCATCCACGGTCTCGTCCGGCTGTCCTTTTAACTGAGAAAGCAACTCTCTGGCTTCCTCTTCTTTCTTCTTCTCCGCAAGGAATTTCTCTAAAGTGGCAACATCCGGATCTACATAGAATGTACCGGTTTTACCATCCACGATTGCCATCTTACCATTCCATTCCTCTTTGATATCAATACCGATCAAAGCCGGAATATTCATCGTTCTTGCAAGAATTGCAGTATGTGAATTAGAAGATCCTAATCTCGTAACAAATGCTAGCAGCTTAGATTTGTCCATCTGTACCGTCTCACTTGGAGCCAGATCTTCTGCTACAACGATCACCGGTTCATCACCCAGATCACCGTCTGTTGTACGTCCCATCAATACTCCGATCACACGTTCAGAGATATCCTTTACATCGGCTGCTCTTGCCTTAAAATATTCGTCATCCATCTCCGCAAACATAACAGAGAAATTATCTCCGGTCGTTGCAACCGCAAATTCCGCATTTACTCCATCATTCCGGATAATGTTATATACAGAATCATTATAATCATCATCTTCCAACATCATCGCATGTACTTCGAAGATCATTGCGTTGGCTTCTCCAACCTCCGCAAGTGCCTTATCATGTAATGCACCGAGCTGTTCGATCGCAGTTGCCTTTGCAGCCTCATATCTTGCAATCTCTGCTTCCGCATCCTCAATCTTCGTACGTTTTACCAGTTGTTGGTTCTTTGAATAAAATAATACTCTTCCGATTGCCGTTCCCTTAAAAATTGATTTACCATTATACTGTTCCATATCCAAACCTCCATTCATCACTTCTGTGTATATACCTTCTCTATATAAATAGCTGCAACACAATATACTCTGCCAGTTCCCGTTCTTCCCATAATAAAATACCGCCTTGCATGACAATTATATAGAAAGAAAGGCTATCACAGTACATCTTGTGTAATGTGACAGCCTTTCGTCCACAAAAGGTACTTCCTCTTACAGATTCTCTTTCATAAACTCTTCCATCTTAGCAATAGCAACGTCCTCATCATCACCTTCTGCTTTGATAACAACTTCTGCACCATTCTTAACTCCTAAGCTCATAACTGCCATCAGTTTCGTAGCATCTGCAGTCTTTCCGTTTGCCTCCAATGTAATCTTAGAAGCAAATGCCTTTGCCTCCTTAACGAGCATTCCTGCCTTTGCCTCCTTAACGAGCATCCCTGCCGGTCTTGCATGAATACCAATCTCATCTGTGATCACATAAGTAAATTCTTTCATTATTAAATGTCCTCTCTTTCTCCGGAATCTTGCACCATATATGAGAACGATTACCCACATTTCATCCCATGTATTTGTGAAGATTCCTATATTTTTTGTTCTTTTATGAGATAATTATAGCAAATACGCAATATGAAGTCAACATTTTCCTCACTATTTCCGTCATTTTTTTGTAAATTTTTTCATTTTCCAAAAATACCATTCTTTCTTGCATTGTGGTATCGTTTTCACACTTTATTTCTCATTTTTCCGATTGTTTCCAAATATCTGATTGATTCCGTAAGAATAGACGTTTTTTCCCACGGCATTAGTATTGCTTCTTTTTGATAAATTATTCGGGCTTATCGTTTGTTTCCGGAATACACAATTTACATTCCCGCACTGCGAACAATGCTCACATCCGCTTTTTCCACGATCTTCCACATAATCTGCTCTCAGCACAACACTTTTTGCAGGACGCAGCATTCCTTTTTTCCATGTCACACAGGTTGTCTTTACTTCATCGAGTCCTTTTTTGATATCTTCTGTCTGAAGAAATTGATAATTTGTCAGCCACATTTTGCGTTCTTCATATACATATTGGTTCACACGTTCATATGCTTTCGAAAGCAGTTCCATTCCCACACATTCTATACAATACGAAAGCAGCAGATTATCCGACACCACATCCGACAATTTATCGAATCGTTCTCCCAATGTTACCACGCAGATCACACCGGACTCTTCATAGCGGATGACACTCTCCACTTCGATCAGCTTACATGCAAACCGAACCGCTGCCGTTACCATTTCCGCATCCTTTGTCTCAAAATGATATCTTTTCATAAATTCTGACATCATGATATCTTTGTATTCAATTGTGCACTTATATTCTTGTATCATGCTTATCTCCTTGTGAATGAATAAACCACCCTGTATGCGACAATAATTATAGTAGCAAACATATATCATATCAATTGTACGTTTGCAATATATCTCACGGAGGCATATTTTATGGAATATCTTACCATATGTTATCAGGCATTGTTCTCGATCATCGCTTTATTCGTGCTTACAAAATTCATGGGATATCGTCAGGTGTCCCAGTTCAGCATGTTTGATTATATAAACGGCATCACGATCGGTTCCATCGCCGCAGAAATGGCGATCGATCTCGAAGGTAATTTTATGAAACCTTGCGTCGCGATGGTTGTCTACACTGTTGTTGTCATTCTTCTGTCCAAGCTCTCTCAAAAATCCATCCGTCTTCGCCGTCTGATCAACGGAAAAGCCATTACCCTGTATCAGAACGGGGAAATCTACAATGAAAATCTGAAAAAGGCAAAAATGAACATTGATGAATTTCTGGTAGAATGTCGTATCAATGGATATTTTGATCTTTCCCAGGTTGAATGTGCTCTGCTAGAGCCAAACGGAAAGATCAGTTTTCTACCGGTCACTGAAGATCGCCCTGCTACTCCAAAAGACTTAGGAATCGAGCCTGCACAGGAAGAGGTCTTTGCAAATGTGATCATCGACGGTCATGTTATGCCGCAAAACTTAACGCACATTGGTCGCGATATGAACTGGCTTAATCAAAAACTTGAAGGACAGAATATCAAAAAAATCGAGGATGTCTTTCTTGCAATTTGTGACAGGCAGGACAACTTTTATGTATATCCGAAAGTCAATCAAATCATAGATCAGGACATCCTCGGCTAATATTCTATTCTTTGTCTTCTGCCGGATTCGAGGTGGCTGCAATGATATCCCCGATGGATCGTCTGCTCTTTGTATCAGGGGTATCTTCCTGCTCCCTGGCAGCATTCACCGGATCAGATTCCGCAGTTTCTTCTGCATTGGCAGAAACCTCTGTATCCTCCTGTTCCTTGGTGCGATCCGCCATCTCTTCCGCAATACGGGCTACTTCTATCTTTGCATCTGCATAGGAATTATCATATCCTACCAGTCCGGCCTCTTCTTCCGGAGTCTTATGTTCTTCCTCCTTCAGATAAGGTTTGAAAATATGACGGAATACCAATGCCTGCAAATAAGCAACCAGCGAAACACCAATAAAAAATACAGCCACACGCGCAAAACTGACCATATATACCGCCAATGCAACTACTCCAAAGATTGCCCAGATCAATAATGTCTCCGGTACATGTGTCAGCACCATTGCAAGTGCGTTCTTCACCGTTCCTTTGTTGGTGTTGCTAAATTTGGCAAGCAGTGGCCATACAAAAGTAAATATCATCAGATAAACCATCAGCATCACAACACTGATCACCGTCAACGGCTTATACATCGTAGCTCCGGTCGCCTTCCACTGGGATACCCAGAACCAGACATCCACACTTAACACAATGCCGATCACAAGCAGGATCAGCCACATTGCGGTTGACTGCTTAAAATTCTCCTTAAAACTCTTCACATACATCTTGAATATGTATCCATCTTCTCTGCCCCATGTGTTGATCGACACATAGTATAATGCCGTCAGTGCCGGTCCGATCGTAAATATCGGCACACAACTCACAAGAAAAATCACATTCAGCACTACCATATCCGCAATCCGGTTCATAAAACGGAACAACGGATTGTCCATATTAAATACACTATCTAACATTTCTATACATTTCCTTCCTCACTCCAAATGTTGCATTACACAACATCTCATATTCTATATAAACATATAATAATAACTATATCCCACCCTTCCTTATACTTCAAGTGAATTTTAGGTGAATTTTTATATAAATGATAAATTTTCCAATTATTTTTCTTCGGTTTTCCTTGCTTTTTCTTGACAAAACAGCAAAAAACACTAAACTAGTGTATAGGTGTGTAATTCACCGATTCCAATGAATGAATATACCACATTGAACGAAAGGACATACACAATTATGAAAACACCATTTGTTACGAAAGAACAGATTGACCGAATATGCGAAAAGTACCCAACTCCTTTTCACCTCTATGACGAAAAGGGCATTCGCGAAAATGCAAGAAAACTTCAGAAAGCATTTTCCTGGAACAAAGGATACAAGGAATTCTTTGCTGTAAAGGCAACTCCTAATCCAACCATCTTACGAATTCTGAAAGAAGAAGGATGCGGAACTGACTGTTCTTCCTACACAGAACTTTTGATGTCTGACAAATGTGGATTTGACGGAAAAGACATTATGTTTTCTTCCAACGATACACCGGCAGAGGAATTCAGACTTGCTGCCAAATTAGGTGCAACGATCAATCTTGACGATATTACACATATTGATTTCTTAAAGGACAGCATCGGTTACATTCCAAAACGCATCTCCTGCCGTTTTAATCCGGGTGGCAAATTTGCAATTGCAAATACGATCATGGATAATCCCGGTGATGCCAAATACGGTATGACACGTCCACAGATGACCGAAGCATACAAAAAACTAAAAGAACTTGGTGCAGAAGAATTTGGAATGCACGCTTTCTTAGCAAGTAACACCGTTACAAATGATTACTATCCGACACTCGCAAAGATCTTATTCAAGACTGCTGTTGAATTAAAGGAGGAAACCGGTGTACACATCACCTTCATCAATCTTTCCGGTGGTGTCGGTATTCCTTATACGCCGGACAAGGAGCCAAATGATATCCTTGCGATCGGCGAAGGTGTCCGCAAAGCATATGAAGAAGTTCTGGTTCCGGCAGGAATGGATGATGTTGCGATCTATACAGAACTTGGTCGTTTCATGCTAGCTCCATACGGACATTTAGTAACAAAAGCAATCCATGAGAAACATACACACAAAGAATATATCGGTGTTGACGCATGTGCAGTCAACTTAATGCGCCCGGCTATGTATGGTGCATATCATCATATCACGGTAATGGGAAAAGAAAATGAGCCTGCCGATCATGTCTATGATGTAACCGGATCATTATGTGAGAACAACGATAAATTTGCAATTGACCGCAAGCTTCCTAAGATCGATATGGGCGATATTCTAGTAATCCACGATACCGGAGCACACGGTTTTGCAATGGGCTATAACTACAACGGCAAACTCAAATCCGCCGAGATCTTACTTCGTGAAAATGGGGATTCTGTCATGATCCGTCGTGCAGAAACTCCGGAAGATTATTTTGCGACACTTGACAATTATTGGAATGTAGAACTGTAATCCACCCGGATTGCAGGGCTGCCGGTCATAACAGGAGGATTGTTCCATGGCAAAGCGCCTTACCATGATGTTGCTCCGCAACATTTTACTATTACCCTACATGCTGATCAAATTGATGTACTATGCAACCACCGACAAAGTCAGTGAAGAAAAAAAATACAAATTAATTCGCCTGATCGGATTACGGGGCTGTAAGTCCGGTAATGTAAATGTGCATGGTTACGGTCTCGAGAACCTCCCGAAAGAATCCGGTTATATTATGTATCCGAATCACCAGGGTCTTTTTGATGTGATGGGACTTGTTTATCTTGATCCTGCACCATTTGGTGTCGTGATCAAAAAAGAGACATATGACATTTTCCTGTTGCGTAAACTGGTGCAGACATTAGGCGGTTTATTTATGGATCGTAACGACATTAAGCAGGGATTACAGGTCATCAACGAGATGGCAAATCAGGTGAAAGCCGGACGTAATTTTCTGATTTTTCCGGAAGGAACCCGTTCCCGCAACGGAAACCGGCTCGGAGAATTCAAAAGCGGAAGTTTCAAAGCTGCCACCAAGGCAAAATGCCCGATCGTACCGATTGCCATTATTGACAGCTATCTGCCTTTTGACACAAACTCCACACGTCATGTAGATGTACAGCTTCATTTTCTCCCTCCTATTCCATATGAAGAATACAAGGGAATGAAGACAACAGAGATTGCCGACATGGTAAAATCCCGCATTGAAAAGGTAATAGAAGAAAATGAACACAACTTTAACAACCAGCCTGGATAAATTAGTAAGCCACAAGATCCTAGACCACGGGGATTTTGTGGCTTTGTTAAATGGAAATTGCCGGGAACTGCGCCAGATATTGGCTGCTGAGGCAGACAAACAACGCAGAAGGTATTTTGGAAACCGCATTTATATTCGCGGATTGATTGAATTTACAAACTATTGTAAGAACAATTGTCTCTACTGTGGAATCCGTTGCGCCAATCAGAATGTTGACCGTTATCGTCTGACAAAAGAGGATATTCTTCTATGCTGCGCTGACGGTTACGATCTCGGATTCCGTACTTTTGTCTTACAGGGCGGCGAAGATCCCTATTATACGGATGACCGCATGGAAGATATTGTGTCAGCCATCCATTCGCTCTATCCGGACTGTGCGATCACCCTGTCTCTTGGTGAACGCAGTTATACAAGCTATAAGCGCTTGTTTGATGCCGGAGCAGACCGCTATTTACTGCGCCACGAAACAGCGAATCCTGCACACTATGCAAAGTTGCATCCGGCATCCATGTCCTACGAACATCGCATGGCATGTCTTGACCAGTTACAATCCATCGGCTATCAGGTAGGCTGCGGATTCATGGTCGGATCTCCTTTCCAGACACCGGACGACCTCGCAAACGACTTGTTATACATTCAGTCTTTCCACCCTCATATGGTTGGGATCGGACCATTTATTCCACACGGCGATACTCCATTTGCCGAATACCCATCGGGTACATTAGAGGATACACTGCTGTTATTAAGCATCATCCGTCTGATACACCCAAATGTATTACTGCCTGCGACGACGGCACTCGGCACGATCTCTCCAAACGGGCGTGAACAGGGAATCCTTGCCGGAGCAAATGTTGTAATGCCGAATCTGTCACCTGTACGCGTAAGGAAGCAATATAGTCTCTACGATAACAAAATATGCACCGGAGAAGAATCTGCACAATGTATCAGCTGTATGTCTTCACGAATGAACAGCATCGGATTTTCCATTGTTACAGATCGCGGTGACTATCATTAACATAACGAAAAGAGGAAGAATATATGTATGATCCAAATTCACTACATGCAGAAGAATTCATTAACCATGATGAGATCCTGGATACATTAGCCTATAGTGATGCCCACAAAAATGACCGGGCATTGATTCAGGAAATTTTAGAAAAGGCAAAGAAACGTAAAGGACTTTCCCACCGGGAAGCAAGTGTGCTATTGATGTGCGAAGATGAAGATCTGAACCAGGAGATCTTTCATTTAGCCGAACAGATCAAGAAGGATTTTTACGGTAACCGGATTGTATTATTCGCACCGTTATATCTGTCAAATTACTGCATCAACGGTTGTGTGTACTGCCCTTATCATGCGGTCAACAAGCATATTCCGCGAAAGAAATTAACGCAGGAGGATGTACGGCGTGAAGTCATCGCTTTACAGGATATGGGACATAAACGTCTCGCCATTGAAGCTGGCGAAGATCCGGTCAACAACCCGATCGAATATATATTAGACTGCATCCGGACTATCTATTCCGTACACCACAAAAACGGTGATATCCGCCGTGTCAATGTAAATATCGCCGCAACAACAGTAGAAAATTATCGCAAATTAAAAGATGCCGGTATCGGTACTTATATCTTATTTCAGGAGACCTATCACAAAGAAAGTTATGAAAAGCTTCACCCAACCGGTCCAAAGCATGATTATAATTACCATACCGAAGCAATGGATCGTGCAATGGAAGGCGGTATCGATGATGTCGGTCTTGGGGTTTTATTTGGATTGGAATTCTACCGGTACGAATTTGCCGGAATTCTAATGCATGCCGAACATCTTGAAGCTGTTCACGGCGTTGGTCCACATACTATCAGTGTACCTCGTATCCGTCGTGCCGATGATATTGACCCTTCCACCTTTGATAACGGAATTGATGATGATACCTTTGCAAGAATAGTGGCATGTATCCGAATTGCAGTGCCTTATACCGGAATGATCGTGTCAACGAGAGAAAGCAAGACATGCCGTGAAAAGGTATTGCATCTTGGCATTTCCCAGATCAGTGGTGGTTCCCGTACGTCCGTCGGCGGATATGACGTGCCGGAACCGGAAGATGAAGACTCTTCACAATTTGATGTAAGTGACAACCGTACACTCGATGAAGTCGTTCGATGGTTAATGGAAATGGATTATGTACCAAGTTTTTGTACTGCCTGCTACCGGGAAGGACGTACCGGAGACCGTTTTATGAGTCTGTGTAAGAGCGGTCAGATTCAAAACTGTTGTCTGCCGAATGCATTGATGACACTCAAAGAATACCTAGAGGATTATGCATCTCCTGCTACGGCTGAACTTGGTATGAAATTGATTGAGAAAGAGCTTGGGAATATCCCGAACCCGAAGGTAAAGGAGATTGTGACGAAACATCTCTATGAGATTCATTCCGGACAACGTGACTTCCGCTTTTAAATATATTACCCTTGCACAGCGTAAGCGACGGA
>HF987817.1 GCA_000431135.1 Clostridium sp. CAG:590 | reverse complement strand
TTAGGTGGAATTTCCGGTAATCGTCTTCCTGTTCCAATGATGAATATTTTAAATGGTGGTGCACATGCAGATTCAGCCGTTGATACGCAGGAATTTATGATCATGCCAGTTGGTGCTCCATCCTTCAAAGAAGCACTTCGTTGGTGTGCGGAAGTATTCCATAAGTTAAAATCACTGATCAAAGATATGGGTGATGTAACAGCCGTTGGTGATGAAGGTGGATTTGCACCAAATAAGCTTATATCGGATGAAGAAGCAATTGAAAAGATCTTAGAGGCAATCAAGGCTGCCGGATTTGAGCCGGGTAAAGATTTCATGATTGCTATGGACGCTGCTTCTTCTGAGTGGAAGTCAGAAAAGGGAATCGGTTATTACAAACAGCCGAAGTCAGGAAAAGAATTTACTTCAGATGAGTTGATCGCTCATTGGGAAGCATTGGTTGACAAGTATCCAATCATTTCAATCGAGGATGGTCTTGACGAGGAGGATTGGGAAGGCTGGAAGAAGATGACAGAGAGAATTGGACATAAGGTTCAGCTTGTTGGTGATGATCTTTTCGTTACAAATACAGAGAGACTTTCTAAGGGTATCAAGATGGGAGCAGGTAATTCCATTCTGATCAAGTTAAATCAGATCGGTTCTGTATCAGAGACTTTAGAGGCAATTAAGATGGCACACAATGCAGGTTATACAGCAATCTCTTCTCATCGTTCCGGTGAGACAGCAGATACGACGATTGCAGACCTTGCAGTTGCATTAAATACCTGCCAGATCAAGACAGGAGCACCTTCCAGATCAGAGCGTGTGGCTAAGTACAACCAGTTGCTTCGTATTGAGGAAGAGCTGGGTGCAAGTGCTGTATATCCGGGTATGGATGCATTTCATGTAGGAAAATAAATGCGGATCATAGAATCCCAATAGTTTGAACGTTATAATTGCAAAAAATGGGAAAGCCTGATGTATTGCGATATACATTGGGCTTTTTCTATGATATTATGGAGAAAACAGATAAGGAAGGGAAAGTTATGAATGTTATAGAGGCTATTCATTACAGACATAGCTATAGAGGGAAATATATGGATATTCCCATACCAAGGGAAGATTTAATAAAAATCATGCAAGCTGGTTTGGATGCTCCGTCCGGATGCAACAAACAGACTACATCATTGATTGCAGTTGATAATCCTGACGTATTGAAGCAACTCCATAGTGTGATAGAACCACCTGTTGGAGAAACTGCTCCCGCTGCTATTTGCGTTTTGACACAGAGAGTCAATGCTTATCGGGATAAATGTTTCGCCGTGCAGGACTATTCAGCAGCAATTCAGAATATGCTACTTGCAATTGTGGAGCTTGGTTATCAAAGCTGTTGGTATGAAGGACATATTACCGATGATGACAAGATCTGTGATAAAATGGCACAGATACTAAACGTGCCCGAAGACTATGAATTGGTCTGCTTTTTGCCTATTGGTATAGCAGAAAACGATCCGATACATCCCAAAAAGAAAGCATTTGAAGAAAGAGCATGGTTTAATTCATTCAATCAGAGTAATTGATAAACTTCGGTTTGAAGGAGCGACAATATATGAAGTATTTATATTTGCATGGACTAGGGCAAAAACCAGACAGTTGGAATAGAGTAATAAAAGAAACAAAAGTATCGGAAAGTAGTGTTAATTTGAGTTTGACAGAGATGTTAGAAGGAAAATCCAACCAGACAGTTGGAATAGAGTAATAAAAGAAACGAAAGTATCGAAAAGCAGTTGCAGTTTGAGTTTATCAGAGTTGTTAGAAAGGAAATCTGCTACATATAAGGAATTATATTCAGCATTCTCATCAGAATGCGACAAGGAGAACGAAGAAATTGTCTTATGTGGGCTTTCTCTAGGAGCTGTTTTGGCACTTAATTATGCGATAGACCACCCAGATAAAGTAATGGCGCTCGTACTAATTGCAGCACAATATAAAATGCCCCGAAAATTATTAAAAGTTCAGAATATGTTGTTTCATCTTATGCCAAATTCGTCATTCAATAAAATGGGGTTCAAAAAAGCAGATGTTATCAGCCTATGCGGTACGATGGCTGAATTAGATTTCCGTGATTCACTGTATAAGGTGTCTTGTCCAGTGTTGATCGTTTGTGGAGAGAAGGACAATGCAAACAAAAAAGCTTCAAAAGAACTTTGTCATTATTTGAATAATTCCTACTTTCATGAACTTATGAAAACAGGTCATGAAGCA
>HF987816.1 GCA_000431135.1 Clostridium sp. CAG:590 | reverse complement strand
TCGATGCGATCTGCTTTGCCGATCAAAGTGCTTGGATCACTGCTACGCTCTACATCGTACCGACTTGTCTGCTTGTTGTGCGCTCAATTGAAAAAAAGAAAGGAATATAAATGATTATGAGAAAAAACAACTGGAAAACGACTGCAATAGTGGCACTTCTAAGCATCTCTATGTTGCTTCCTGCCACCAGTGGATCAGCGGCAGCTGCTTTTGCTGTAACGCCTAAGGATGTCACTACTCACAAAGCAACCGCAACTGAACTAACCGCTACGCCTGATTCCAAGGCAACACCGCCAATATTAGAAACANNNCAACCCCCCCCCGCCAATATTAGAAACAGATGTGGCGAGCGCATCCAACGGATGTACGATGCTTGGTATCTATGGTTCTTATTATAGTCAGGCGCAAGAAGCTCTCGACAAGCTGAATGAAATTCGTAAGGAAGCCTGTATAGCCGGCAATGTACCGGATCCGCGCGATCCTAGCCGCATGCTGACATCCGATGATTATAAACCGTTAAAATGGTCGAGAGACCTAGAAAGCATCGCTCGCATTCGTGCGGCAGAGGATGGCATTTCGTATCATTTCATGGCATCCGGACATGATCGTCCCAACGATAAAGATACTTTTTCCCTATCCTTTCATGGTGTATCTTCTAATTGTGAAGATCTCGCTTACTGTTGGGAAAAAAGCATGATCGAAGGTGTCATTCTGTGGAAATCTGAACAAACAGACTGGGTCAATCAAAATCTGGCCAATGAAACCGGTCATTATAGAAGTATGATCAATCCAAAATACAACTATGTCGGATTGGGCGATTTCTATTCCGAAGCAGCACCTTATCCGAATACCGTTGCCGGTGAATTTTCTACGAGAACCGGTCTGAACGAAACCATGCAGGATGTGCAGACCGATGTTATACAAAAAGTTGAGATCTCCAACAAATATATCAAAGAGAATTTCTTAGACGGCACAGATACGATAAACACGGAGCAGACTTCCAGCTTAACCGCAAAAGTACGTTTGGAACGCACTCGCAGCAATGGCAATGTGTCCACCCGCGAGATCTGGTCCGTCCAGCCTCTAACCTATTCCTCTTCCGACCGTACGATCGCTACGGTAGATAACAACGGAAACGTTACAGGTCTTACCAATGGAGATGTCACCATTACAGCAAAAGCAGATAACACAATATTTGCGACCAAAACAGTACATATCTCTTGTGCGCATACGCGTAAAGAGACCGGTTATACACCAGCAACCTGTACAAAAAATGGGTCACGTACATATCACTGTGACACCTGTAATAAAGATTTTGAGGAAATCATCCCCAAAACACCACATAACTATGTATATGGAGAGATCGATGCCAATGGCAAGAGCACGGGTATCTGCTCCGACTGTCAGAATACGATCTACATCGCTCCGCCAACCTCATTCGATATTTATTGGCGCAATAGTACCTCCGCCACAAGTTCCTATTATTCTTCCATGCCGGCCAGCAACCCAATCGGCTCCACCATTTATGCATGGGCGCAAAATATCAACGGCGATAGCGATTATCAGGAGCTCCGTATTGAATCCTCGGATCCGTCTGTCGTTTCCACGCCTGGTATCATATCCGATAAGACCTACGTAAATCCGCTTAATGTATTAGCTGCAGGCATTACACAAATCACTGTGTATCCAACCTATAACCCTGCCCTAAAGAAAACCTATACTCTTCGTATCGGTGAAAACGGCAGTGTTGACATTGCACAGGCCGAAATCACTCTGTCCGAAAAGTCGTACATCTATACCGGCAATCCACAGAAACCAAAAGTCACTGTGACCATGCATGGTACTACCCTGACCGAAAATAAGGACTACACGATCCGTTATGAAAACAACACCGCCGTCGGTACAGCAACTGTCAGGGTAACGGGAGCCGGTCTGTTTTGTGGACAGACAGCAATTCCGTATATGATTCAATCCTCTGCCGCCAAACCACATACACATGTGACTGTAATCGATGAAGCAGTTCCGGCAACCTGTACCACTCCGGGACTTACCGAAGGATCTCACTGCTCTGAATGCGGCTTGGTATTCACGCCGCAGCAGGTTGTAAATGCACTCGGACACCAATATAAAGATGGGGAATGTACCGTATGTGGCTACCAGCGTTATGTAAATAAAGATCATTTACGTTTCACTCCGGAAGAAAGTGTGGATGGCACAAAATTCGCCTCCGTCTCTGTCGTTCCAAACGATATACTGACCGGAGATATCCGTGTTCCATCTACCATAACGCTCAACGACACCTCATATCCGGTACGTGTCGTCACCAAAAAAGCATTTGCCGGACAAACGAACGTAACAAGCATTACCCTTCCACAAACGATCACCCGCATTGATTCGGAAGCATTTGCCGACTGCAGCAAATTAAGCAAAATGTATTTTCAGTCCGATAACGCACCGACCACTGCAAGTGACGCTTGGAAAAATGTCGTCAGTGAAACCAATACTTTAGACTTTTATTGTCCAAAGTATGGCGTCGGATATAATAATCTGGCAGAAAATGCCGGTGCTACCACACACTATGATGATGCGATTCCAAATCATGTACATACTATGATATTTCATGATACGGTTGCCGCGACCTGCACGGAAGCCGGTTCAGCCAGCTATTATACCTGCAGCGAATGTTGTAAGGTCTTTTGGGATGCTGACGGCAAACAGGAAATCGACATAAGCGAGACATATTTAAGACCACTTGGACACGATTGGGCAACTAACTTCACCATTGACATCCCGGCAACCAAAACATCTACCGGAGAAATGTCACTGCATTGTAAACGCTGTAATGAACGTTCACGTATTACGGAAATACCAAAACTGACAGACAATAACGACTCCGATGATCCGGACTTTGACCTTCCTAACCAAAATAACAATAATCCTGGGAATGGACAATCTGTCAACAAAAACAATACCGCCGCTCCAAAAGTCGGCACTGTATTTACCGTCAAAGGACTGCGTTACCGCATTGCAAACCGCAATGTGCGCACAAGGACTTGCACTGTAACCTGTCTCGGATATGACAAGAAATATCTAAAAAACAAGAAAAAGGGATCTGTTACAGTATCCATTCCAGCTAAAATAGCTTACGGCAAATATAGCTGTATGGTTACTGCCATTGGCAATAAAGCATTTTATGGCTGCAAAGCACTCAAGTGTGTTTCGACCGGAAGTAATGTGCTATCCATCGGAAGTAAAGCATTCTCCGGTTGCAAAGCACTTAAGAAAGTAACCATTTTGAAAAAGACAAAGAAAATCGGAGCCTCTGCTTTTGCGAAATGCAGCAGTCTGCGCACCATAACCATTAAGACGACGTCTCTAACCAAAAAGTCTATCGGTAAAAAAGCATTTCATGGCATTGCAAAGAAAGCGAAATTTAAGCTGCCATCCAGCAAGAAAAGGCTTTACAAAAAATGGGTCAAAAAATAAACAGGCCATAAGTCTGGGAAGCCTTATAAACA
>HF987815.1:115260-120812 GCA_000431135.1 Clostridium sp. CAG:590 | reverse complement strand
TACAATGATTTTGTTGTTGGGTATGAGAGCGGCATGACAATGGTAGAAATTGCGAAGCGGAATAATGTCAGTGAGAGGACGATCTATAGGTATAAAGCGTATTATGACAAAATGAAGAAAAAAGAGGAATAGGCCATTTTGCTGATGACTGTTTTAAAAGGACCGTTGGCTGTTAAGCAGAGCAAGGCGTTAATAAGAACCTTTAAGAAAATGAAAGATTACATATTAGAAAATCGAGATCTTATTGGTCAGTGGGAAATACTTCAGTTAAGCATGGAAACTGCTAACAACAGAATAGAAATTAACAAAATCAACTCAGATATGATATCTCTTGAGTTTACGATAGTTCCGTTTGGGAAGAGATAAAACCTTGACTTCAAAAGTGTGTTTCGATATAGTGAAAAAGTAGGCTTACAAACACATGGATAGAAGAAGGAATGATTATGTTGGAAAAAGGTAAGAGTGGTAAGATTGCATTTCAGGCAAGATGGCTGATACCATTGTTTATGATGGTGTTAGAGGTGGTGTTTCATGTTGCGGCATTTGGCAAAATGGACACCAATATATGCAATGGAATCTTATTTACATTGCCTTTTTCTTTTTTTGTACTTTTAGTAAGCAGTACAAAACATAGAAGTTGGAACCGTGTAGTAAGAGGCGTATTGCTTTTGTTGATGATAATATATGGGATAACACAGATGATCTATCAGCAGGTATTTGGCAATTTCCTTTCCTTGAAGTCGGTATCGAAGGGGGCAGGCCAGGCGATGGATTTTACTTCCACGATCCTGCAGGCGGGTAAGGAGAAGGCGGCGGCAATTCTTTGTATGATATTGCTCTGGATCGTGTATGTTGTGGCAGATGCTTACTTTGACAAGAAGAGTGATGGAGAGGATATACAAGTTGGCAGGAGAGAACGTTTATTATATGCAGCAGGTGTACTTCTGCTTCCGGTTGTAGGAACGGTGATTTTACTGATCGAGGGAACCGGGTTTCACAGTGCTTTTGATACGAAGGTTCATTTTCACCGGACGGAACAGTCTATGTACAAATTGGGCATGACGGAAACATTGACCAAGGATATGGCTGAGAATATATGTGATGGACTTGGAATTACGGAAAGACAATGGAACCGAGGCTATCTGTGGGTGGAAGAATGGCTTGGTGGAAGTGATAAGGAAGATCTGGCACAGGAGAGAAAAGGGGATATGGGAATCTCTGATCCGGAGGATGTTAAGGGCAATCTTGCGGGAAATGTGGAACCGAAGAAAGAAGACGGTTCCGTGCAGGAGGATGGTATATCTGAAAAGAAAGAGACCCGGTACCATGAATGGAATATTGATTTTGCAGAGCTTGCAAAGGAAAGTACAGACGAAGAATTAAAGGATATGCATTCCTATTTTTCAAGAATATCGCCAACGGCAGAGAATTCGTATACCGGAATGTTTGAGGGATATAATCTCGTTTATATTACGGCAGAAAGTTTCAGTGATGTGATCATTGATAAGGAGCGGACACCGGTATTGTATCAGATGTGGAAAGAGGGAGTACAGTTTGAGAATTTCTATACACCGAGCTGGTATCTGAGTACGATTGATGGGGAATATGTGAACTGTCTCGGACAGATTCCGGTGGATGGGGACTGGAGTCTTGAGCATGCATCGGAAGGGGAACTTCCGATGGCATTGGGGAACCAGCTACAACAGAAAGGATATGTCTGCAATGCGTATCACGATCATGATTCTTATTATTATGACCGGACCAAGACGCATCCGAAGCTTGGATATACTTTTAAGGCAGTCGGGGCAGGACTTACCTTTGAATCGATGTATCCAGAGTCGGATCTGGAGCTGATGGAGATTACAGCAGATGAGTATGTGAATAAGGCACCATTTCATACTTACTATATGACGATGAGCGGTCATTTACCGTATACATATGGGTATAATTCCATGGCAGTGAAGAACCGGGAAGTGACAGAAGGTATGGACCTTACGGAAAATGCAGCCTGCTACTTAGAGGCAAATCAGGAACTGGAATATGCCTTGGAGTATCTCGTTGATCAGTTGAAGCAGAAGGGACAATTGGAGCATACCTTGTTTGTGGTGGCACCGGATCATTATCCGTATGGGCTGAAGAAGGGTGCTTATGATGAATTGCGGAAAGCGACCGGACATGTGATAGATGAGAATGATGTATTGCATATGGAACGTGAGGGGAATGCGGATGCAGGTGATTCAGATATCGATGTGATCACTGTGGAGCAGGATGATTTTGAGTTATACCGGAATACCTGTCTGATATGGAGTGCAGCGATGGAGAACATGGACGAATTCCCTATGACGGTGGAGAAATGCTGTTCCAATCTGGATCTGCTGCCGACCATATCAAATCTGATGGGACTTGACTATGATTCCCGGTTGTTGGCAGGAAGAGATATGTTGTCAGATGATATGGGACTGGTGATGTTCAAGGATCAGAGTTTTCTGACAGATCGGGTGAGGTATAACGCAACGACCGGAGAAACGGTGTGGATGGGTGGAACAGAAGATGAATCGTATCTGCAACAGTGTATGCAGATGGTGGAGAACCGGTTCCGGTATTCAGCACTGGTGTTACAGAAGGATTATTATAGTGTGGTGAAACCCTGATAAAAGATAGATATAGATTGTTATTTTGAAAAAATATTGTAGACAGTAGACAGAAGAGAATATACAATAATAATGACGCAAAGAATTTGGTAGAATACAGGACTTTGCTGAGAACACAAGGAGGACAAGTATGAAACGATTTGAAGGATTTGAACATGGTGTGAATTTAGGTGGATGGTTATCACAGTGTGTGAGTTATGAGAAAGAACATTTTGATACATTTATTTTGGAAGAAGACATCAAGAGAATTGCAGATTGGGGATTGGATCATGTACGGGTTCCGGTTGACTATAGTATTATTGAAAAGGAAGATGGAACATTTAAGGAAGATGGATTTCAGTATATTGATAACTGCATTGCATGGTGTAAGAAGTATGGATTACATATGTTGTTAGACTTACATAAAGTTTACGGATATACATTTGATCCATTGGATCATGGTGATCTTGAGAAGTTTTTCCATGACAAAGATTTACAGGAACGGTTTATTCAGACCTGGTCAGAGATTGCAAGGCGCTATGGCAAGTATAGTGATACGGTTGCATTTGAGTTGTTAAATGAGGTGGTAAGTCCGAGTGTAGTGGATGAGTGGAATACCATTATCAGAAATACAACAACAGCCATTCGTGAGATTGCACCGGATACTTATATTGTATTTGGTGGTGTCAGATACAATAATGTGACGAGTGTGCCACTACTCATCGAGCCGTTTGCAGATAAGTTAGTGTATAATTTCCATTGTTATGATCCGTTTGTATTTACGCATCAGAAAGCTTACTGGGTAGAAGGAATGCCGAAGGATTTTGAGATGTCTTATCCAGGTTCTCTCGAATTATATCGGGAAAAGAGTGCATTATTTAACAGGGAATCTACGGCTGCCATTTATGTAGAAGATATTAAAGAGGTTGGACCGCAAATGTTCGAAGTGCTATTTGCACAGGCTGTGAAGACAGCAGAGGAAAGAGGTGTTGCACTTTACTGTGGTGAGTATGGTGTTATTGATCAGGCACCGGTTGAAGATTCCCTACGCTGGATCAAGGATATTAACTCTGCCTTTGACAAGATGGGAATTGGAAGAGCATTGTGGAACTATAAGAACAAAGATTATGGTATTGTGGATGAGCATTATGCAGCCATTCGTGATGAATTGGTAAAGTACCTGTAAGACCATGATCAGCAAGGTTTGTTAAATGTGATGTAAGGATTTGACCCCATCATTACAATATATCTAGGGATATAAGGAGGATCAGTATATGAAATTAAATAGTACACAGTTGTCACAGGTGGATGCACAGATCAAGAGATTGATTCAGGCAGACAGTTATTATGGAAAGCTATACAAAGAGGCCGGGATTAAAGGGGTATCCGGCCAGGAGGATTTTGAGAAGCTTCCATTTTCCAGTAAAGAGGATCTTCGCAATGCCTATCCGCTTGGCATTCAGGCAGTTCCGGATGAAGAGGTTGTTCGAATTCATTCTTCTTCCGGTACAACAGGGAAACCGGTTATCATTCCTTATACTGCAAAGGATGTAGATGATTGGGCAACGATGTTTGCACGCTGCTATGAGACAGCAGGCATCACGAATAAGGATCGGATCCAGATCACACCGGGATATGGTCTGTGGACAGCAGGGATCGGATTTCAGGCAGGCTGTGAGAAACTTGGTGCTATGGCAATTCCAATGGGGCCGGGCAATACAGATAAGCAGATCCAGATGATGATCGATCTAAAGGCAACGGTATTGACGGCAACATCATCTTATGCATTATTGCTGGCAGAAGAGATCAATCGCCGTGGAATCCGGGATCAGATTCATTTGAAGAAAGGTGTGATCGGTTCTGAACGTTGGAGCGAGAAGATGCGTAACTATATTGGTCATGAACTGGGTATTGAATTATATGACATTTATGGATTGACAGAGATCTATGGTCCTGGCATTGGAATCAGTTGCTCGGAAAATGCAGGTATGCATTATTGGGATGATTATGTTTACATTGAGATCATTGATCCGAAGACCTTACAGCCGGTACCGGATGGAGAAGAGGGAGAGATCGTGATCACTACTTTAGTGAAGGAAGGAGCACCATTGCTTCGTTTCCGTACCCATGATATTTCAAGAATTATTCCGGGTGAATGTCCATGTGGCAGAAAACATCCGCGTCTGGATGTTATCAAAGGACGTAGTGATGACATGTTCAAGGTACACGGTGTCAATATGTTCCCGAGTCAGGTAGAAGAGATTCTTGGCATGGTAGATGGCGTATCGAGTGAGTATAGCATTAACATTGCACATGATGAGAGCATCAACCGTGATATTATTCTGGTAACGGCAGAGGCAGAGGGACGTGTTGACTTTGAGAAGACGGCTCACACCATTAAGGGCTTGTTCAAGTCAAGAATGAGTGTAACTCCGAAGGTAACGGTAGTTCCGGTTGGAACACTTCCGAGATTTGAGAAGAAAGCAAAACGTGTCATTGATCATCGTGAGGAATGATCGGCATCCCAGTTGTCAGAAGCTGGGATGCAGGAATCATGTTAGATACGGGATCGGGGATCATTGAGATCTTTTCGGACGGACAGGATAATTTACCACAGGGTACAATCCGGCATTTTGCATTGGCAACGGATGATGTAGATGCCTGTGTACAAGCGGTACGCGAGGCTGGCTATGAGGTGTTCATAGAGCCAAAGGATATTGAGATTACATCACAGCCGAAACTCCCGGCAAGAATTGCATTTTGCAAGGGACCGCTTGGAGAAGAGATTGAGTTCTTTTGTGAGGGGTAAAGAAGAAAGAAGGAACACACTTGAAGGTACAATTCGCAAAGACGCTAAGACAATATAATAAGGAGAATCTGGCAAAGGATATGGTTGCGGGATTGATCATTATGGCGGTATCC
>HF987815.1:33465-115244 GCA_000431135.1 Clostridium sp. CAG:590 | reverse complement strand
GTATCCATACCGATTTCCATGGGATACGCACAGATTGCAGGACTGCCGGCGGTATATGGTCTGTATGGTTCGGTGTTTCCAATCCTGATCTTTGCGTTGTTCTCGACATCACCGCAATTTATCTTTGGGGTGGATGCGGCACCGGCAGCGTTGATCGGTTCTGCCTTATTAAGTCTTGGAGTGGAGAGTGGATCGGCTGAGGCAATGCAGGTGGTTCCGGTGCTGACCTTCTTTGTAGCATTATGGCTGCTTGCATTTTATGTGATGAAAGCGGGTAAGTTGGTCAATTACATATCGGCTCCCGTCATGGGTGGATTCATTACGGGAATCTGTACAACAATTATCTTGATGCAGATACCGAAGCTGATGGGTGGAACGGCAGGTGTAGGAGAATTGCCGGAGTTGATCGAGCATATTGCAGGTACGGTATCTACGATTAATGTACCATCCATTGTGCTCGGTCTTATTGCATTGGCAATTCTTCTGATAGCCAAACGAGTGGTTCCTAAGTTTCCGATGGCAGTTTTATTGATGGCAGCGGGAGCAGTTATGACAAAGTTCTTTCCTGTGGAGCAATGGGGAGTGAAGACGTTAGATGCGGTTGAGACAGGGATGCCAAGATGGAGTGTGCCATCATTTACTGCAGTATCATTGAAAGAGACGGTTACGATCAGTCTGTCGGTTGCGGTGGTGATCATGGCAGAGACGTTATTGGCAGAGAATAATTTTGCAAACAAGAATGGTTACCGGCTGGATGATAATCAGGAGATCCTGGCTTTTTCCATGGGTAATTTTTTAGCGGCATTTACCGGCTGCTGTCCGATCAATGGTTCGGTATCAAGAACGGCAATGGGTGAGCAGTATCAGGCAAAGACGCAGCTTACGGGAATTGTGGCAGGGCTTTCAATGATCGTGTTGTTACTGGTGGGAACGGGCTTCATTGGTTATCTTCCAGTTCCGATTTTGACGGCTATTGTGATCTCCGCATTGCTTGGAGCAACCGAGTTTCATTTAGCAGCGAGATTGTGGAGAGTAAGCCGTACAGAGTTCTTTATCTTTATGGGTGCTTTCTTTGGAGTGTTAATGCTTGGCACGGTCAATGGGGTACTGATCGGAGTGCTTCTGTCATTTTCAGAAATGATCATTCGGACGTCAAAGCCGGCAAGATGTTTTCTTGGTATCCAGCCGGGGCACAGTCATTTTCGGGATATTAAGGAAAGCAGTCAGATTCATCCGGTGGAAGGTGTTGTGATCTATCGGTTTAGCAGTAATCTGTTCTTTGCGAATATTCAGGTGTTGAAGACGGATATTGAACATGCAATCAAGGACGACACCAAAGCGGTGATTCTTGATGCCAGCGGTGTGGGAAGTGTCGATATCACAGCGGCGGATAGTCTGGAATTGCTATATCAGTCTCTGAAGGCAAAAGGAATCCGGTTTTATATCACAGAGCATATTGCATCCGTGAATGGGCAGTTCCGGAAGTTAGGGTTAGGACATCTGATTGAGGAAGGCTGTGTGCGCCGGACAATTCACATTGCGTTGAAGGATATGGGGATTTGCCGTCCGTATCCGCTGGAAGGTGGTGTGACGAACGAAGAGAAAAGCGCATCCAGAAAACGTGCAGACAACCGGGTGCAGGAATTTGTCTGGGCATTTGGTGCAGAATCGGAAGAACAGATGGAGAAACAGATCCGGTTACAGATTGAGCAGCTGAAAAGGACGGGTGACGTGGAAGAATTGATTCATGGACGCTGGGCACATATGGAAGCGTTAGATGAAGATGAATGGTTAGAACATCTCGAAGAACATTTGAAAGAGATTGTACATATATCGGGTAAGGATGAGCAGTCACTTGCTATTCGGATTGAGGAACACAGAAGAGAGGTGCATGACCGGATCGCAAAGGAGCATCCGGAACTGGCACAGCGATTCAAGGAGCGGCGGCATATACTGGATCAGAACCTGAAGGAGCGGCATCCGGAGATCTATGCACTTGTGGTTAATCTCCGGGAGAAAGAGACAAAAGATAAATAATGAATAGGCAATAGGTTCTGGGAAAGCTGCAGTTCTTAGAGTTTTGCAATTGTGTCATCCGATTCATTGACAAGAGATAAGGAGAGTGTCATAATAGCACCCGGATGAAAGGTTATTATCGGGGAGAATACATTACAGTTGATTATTGGTAGAGTAATCACTGGGGAATGCACTATATACAAGATTAGGAGATGACGACCATGAATGTAAGTAAAGCAAAACAGACATCGGAATCCATTGAACTAGGTGTGTTACTTGCTATATCCGGCGGTATGATGGATGCATATTCTTATATGGCAAGAGGCAAAGTGTTTGCCAATGCACAGACCGGTAACATGTTACTGTTTGGCGTGTATTTATCGCAGGGAGAGTTTGCAAAGGCAATGCATTATTTCTGCCCGATCATTGCTTTTACCATTGGTATTGCGATGGCGGATCTGGTTCGGATGACAGGAAATAAGAAGTTGCATTGGAGACAGCTTTCCGTATTGTTGGAGGCAATTATCTTGTTTGCAGTTGGCTTTATTCCGATGAATATGAATCTGCTTGCGAACAGTCTGACTTCTCTGGCGTGTGGTATTCAGGTAGAGAGTTTCCGTAAGATTCATGGAAGAGGCATTGCTACAACAATGTGTATCGGTAACCTGCGGAGTGCCACACAGAATATGTGTGATTATGTGAAGGATAGGGATGTACATAGCCTGCATAATGGAATCCTTTACTTTGGAATTATTGCGTTCTTTATCTTTGGTGCGGTCATGGGAAATATCGCGATCGGATATCTGGGAGGACATGCGATCTTTGTGAGTGCGGTGCTGTTGGTAGTTGCATTTTCTATCATGTTCATTGACCGGGAGAAAGAAGAGATTGAAGCATTGAAAGAACGGATTGAAGAGAAGTTGTAATATAAAAGGATATTTCCTGCTTGCAACGATGGGAGACATAACATATAATAGAACATAGTTTATGGCAATTCAGAGTAATAAAGTGCATGCTGGATTGGCGCGAATCGATGAATATGAGTATAACGGAGGATGAGAGATGAATATCGTATGTTTGGATTTAGAGGGTGTATTAGTACCGGAGATTTGGATCGCATTTAGTGAGGCAACCGGAATTCCGGAGCTTAAGAGAACGACAAGAGATGAGCCGGATTATGATAAGTTAATGAACTTCCGCTTGAATATATTGAAAGAGCATGGATTGGGATTGAATGAGATTCAGGAGACAATTGCAAAGATTGATCCGATTCCGGGTGCAAAGGAATTCTTAGACGAGTTGAGAAGTATTACACAAGTTATTATCATCAGTGATACCTTTTCGCAGTTTGCAGGTCCTTTGATGAAGAAGTTAGGATATCCGACGATCTTCTGTAATGAATTAGTAGTAGCAGATGACGGCGAGATCACCGGTTTTAAGATGCGTTGTGAACAGTCAAAATTAACTACAGTTAAGGCATTACAGTCAATCGGTTATGACACGATTGCAAGTGGTGACAGCCACAACGATCTTGGTATGATTCTTGCAAGTAAGGCAGGATTCCTGTTCAAGAGTACGGATGCGATCAAGGCAGAGTATCCACAGTTACCGGCATATGAGACATATGATGAATTGATGGCAGCCATCAAGGCAGCATTATAGAAATCACATAATGTATAATGGATGGGGTTGTTCGTGCAGCCCCATTTTTGTGTATAAGTAATTAAGCAGGAGTAGGATTTGTTTGATGATAGGATCATTCGGTGGATGACTGATACGCAGAGTAGAGATATGGAGGATGAATAGCTATGGCAATAGTGAGTTTAAAGAAGGGCGAGGGTCGTACGTTAAAGGCGGGTGGAGCCTGGGTATACGATAATGAGATCGCAAGTATTATGGGAAGTTTTGAGGATGGCGATATGGTCATTGTGAAAGACTTCGATGGATATCCGATGGGGAAAGGATTCATTAACCGGAATTCAAAGATTACGATCCGGATGATGACCCGTCATGAAGATGTCGAAGTGGACGAAGCATTTATTAAAATGCGTGTGAAAAATGCATGGGAGTATCGTAAAAAGGCAGTCGATACGAGTTCCTGCCGTGTGATCTTTGGGGAAGCGGATTTTCTGCCGGGCATTATTATAGACAAGTTTTCAGATGTGTTAGTTGTGCAGTCATTAGCGCTTGGCATTGACCGGTTTAAGTTGATGATTGTGGATGCTTTGAAGGAGGTAATGGCAGAAGATGGCATTACGATTCGTGGTGTGTATGAGCGAAGTGATGTGAAGGTGCGCAGGCAGGAAGGCATGGAGCTATATAAGGGATTTATTGGCGAAGAATTTGATACGAAGGTTCCGATCGTAGAAAATGGTGTCAAATATATCGTAGATGTAAAGGATGGGCAGAAGACCGGATTTTTCTTAGATCAGAAGTATAATCGTCTGGCGGTACAACGTTTCTGCAAGGATGCGAAAGTGTTAGACTGTTTTACCCATACAGGTTCCTTCGCACTAAATGCAGGAATTGCCGGAGCAGCATCCGTGCTTGGTGTGGATGCATCTGACCTTGCGGTGGCACAGGCAACAGAGAATGCAGCACTTAATGGTTTATCTGATACGGTGCGATTCCAGAGTGCCGATGTATTTGATCTGCTGCCGAAGTTAGAGGAACAGGGCGCGCAGTATGATGTGGTGATTCTTGATCCGCCGGCATTTACCAAGTCCAGAAATTCCATTAAGAATGCGACAAAAGGATACCGGGAGATTAATATGCGGGGACTGAAATTAGTGAAAGATGGCGGTTATCTTGCAACGTGTTCCTGCTCCCATTTTATGAGTTATGAGTTGTTTACCAAGACGATCAATGAGGCGGCACATTCGGTGCATAAGCGGCTGCGTCAGGTAGAGTTCCGTACACAGTCACCGGATCATCCGATTCTTTGGGCGGCGGATGAGTCGTATTATTTGAAGTTCTACATCTTTCAGGTGGTGGATGAGAAGTAAGATGCTTTTCTATAAAACAAATGCATTAGCATTTGGAACTACACATTTACATGGATTCACAGAGAAAAAAATATATGCAATAGATTATCGATTGGTGGAAGGAATATCAAGAAAAATAGAAAGCAAAATAAATAATTTGACAAGATGAGAAGAGATGTCAATGGGATATGTTTAATGGAATTTAGATAAAGGAGATGTTGCATCATGAAAACAATAACAAGAGAGGAAGCATTTAACCTGTTAAAGAAGTACAACAAAGATCCATTTCATATTCAGCATGGCTTGACGGTAGAGGCAGTCATGAAATGGTATGCCAATGAATTAGGATATGGTGAAGATGCCGAGTATTGGGGCATTGTAGGATTATTACATGATATTGATTTTGAGTTATACCCGGAAGAACATTGCCTGAAAGCACCGGAAATGCTGCGGG
The DNA here is from genome assembly GCA_000431135.1 of Clostridium sp. CAG:590. Taxonomy (GTDB): domain Bacteria; phylum Bacillota; class Clostridia; order Lachnospirales; family Lachnospiraceae; genus CAG-590. The sequence continues at coordinate 109,790 of HF987815.1, read as the reverse complement.
AAGCTGGTGTGGGTGAAGATGTGATTCATGCAGTATGCTCGCATGGATATGGCATTACCGTGGGATGTGGCGTAACAATTGATGTGGAACCGGTTCATGAGATGGAAAAGGTTTTATTTGCGGCAGATGAGTTGACCGGATTGATCTGGGCAGCGGCGTTAATGCGTCCGTCAAAGAGTACGAAAGACATGGAACTGAAATCCCTTAAGAAGAAATATAAGTCAAAGGGTTTTGCGGCAGGCTGTTCGAGAGAGGTAATTGAACGGGGAGCCAATCAGCTTGGCTGGGAATTAAATGAATTATTAGAAAAGACCTTGCAGGCGATGGCAGCATCGGAGGACACAATTAAGGCTGAGATGGCAGCAGAAGGCCTGGAATAGAGAAAAAGGGAAATTGCGTCGTCTTTCATCTCACTGTGCAAGGGTAAGTGTGTCTAGTCAAATGCGAAGGTTTGTGCTACAATAACAGGATAAGTGTGGGCATCCGCAGGAAGAACGAATGAGAAAGGTTGATTGTCGTGCAGTTTCATTTTAACAGTTGGTTAGTATATTTCTATTTTTATTGTATATTCGGCTGGGTGTTTGAGTCGACGTATGTGTCGCTACGAACGCATAAGCTTACGAATCGGGGATTTATGAAAGGACCGTGGCTTCCACTATATGGTTCCGGTGCGATTCTGGTATTGCTGGTTACACTGCCCTATGCAGATCATCCGGTAGGCGTCTATTTTGCAGGAATGATTGCCGCAACGATATTGGAATATATTACAGGTGTTGTCATGGTCAAGCTGTTTAAGGTGCGGTATTGGGATTACAGTTATAAGAAGATACAGTTTCAGGGACATATTTGTCTAAGCTCCTCCCTTGCATGGGGTGGACTGAGTCTTCTTATGGTATATGTGATTCATCCACCGATTGTGAAGTTTATTGCCATGTGGAATGAGAATGTAGTGAATATTCTGACATTTATTGTTACAATCTGTATGGCATATGACTTTGCAAATGCATTCCGCGAGGCTATGGATCTGCGTGCGTTGATCATTCAGGCAGAAGAATTGAAGAAGCGTATGGAAGAGGTAGTAGCTGAGAAGCGGGAAGCATTTGCCGAGACGGTAGAGGAACGAAGAGAACAATTTGCACAGTCTGTTGCAGAGTCAAAGGAACAGTTGGCAGAGTCGAGAGAACGGTTGGCGGAATCGCTGGATGAGAGGAAAGAGAAGTTTGCCGAGACCGTTAGTGAGACCCGGGAACGGATTGCAGAATCGGTTGCAGAGTCAAAGGAACAGTTGGCAGTCAGACAACAGCAATGGGAAAAAGAGACAGCCGAGCGTCAGCAACGCAGGGAAGAGCAGGCTGCGGAGCGCAAGGAGAAACGACAGGAGACGGCAGCTGCGAGAAAGGAACGGATCGAGCGTTCCCTTGCAGAACTTACCAATGCAAGCGAGAATTTAAAGAAACGAATGGAAGAACATTCCGGACAGTTGTTGTTACATAATCCGGGTGCAAGTTATTTCGGTATGAAAGAAGAATCCGGAGAGATCCGCAGACGGTTATTGGAGAGGAGGAAGAAATAGTATGGATGAGAGAGAACAATTACAACATAATATTATGAAAGAACTAATCTCTTACAGTGACGATCTGATACCGGCTTTGCAGATGCTGATCAAGGAATTACGTGGAAGTAAATTAGAGGATACATCTGATTTTTTAAATGAGGTCATAACCGGGATCAACTGGGAGATAGAGGTCTATAATCAATGTGCGGCTGTGATCAATGAGCGGAGCAGTTACATCGACAGAAAAGCGATGGTAACGGCGGTAAAGAATCTGGGAATGTCTTTGAGTGATGGAGATTCCGAAGTGGTAGCGGATTGTCTGGAGACGGATTTTATTCCGTTTTTGAATAAACTGGCATTAGCATGTAAACTGGTAGTAGAGTAAACAGGGAGCATATATGGAGAAATTAAGTAATCCACAGGTTACGATAGAAACAATCAAAAAATACAACTTTGCATTTCAGAAGAAATTCGGACAGAATTTTCTGATCGATGAGCATGTCCTTTCCAAGATCATTTCGGCGGCAGGTGTGACTGCTGATGATGTGGTATTGGAGATTGGACCGGGATTTGGTACGATGACGCAGTATCTTGCAGAGACAGCAAAAGAAGTGATCGCAGTGGAGATTGATAAGACACTGATACCGATCTTGAAGGAAACGCTGGCGGAGTATGACAATATCACATTGATCAATGAGGATATTCTGAAGGTGGATATTGCAGCACTTGTCAACGAGAAGAACGGGGGAAGACCGATCAAGGTAGTGGCAAATCTGCCATATTACATTACAACTCCGATCATTATGGGTTTATTCGAAAGTCATGTTCCGTTAGATAATATAACGGTTATGGTGCAAAAAGAAGTTGCACAGAGGATGCAGGCACAGCCGGGAACAAAAGATTACGGTGCATTATCGCTTGCGGTTCAGTTTTATGCGGAGCCATATATCGCGGCAAACGTACCGCCGAATTGTTTTATTCCAAGACCAAATGTTGGTTCTGCGGTGATCCGTTTGAACCGTTGGCAGAATCCACCGGTACAGGTAAAAGACGAGAAGTTTTTATTTTCCATTATCCGGGCATCCTTTAACCAGAGAAGAAAGACATTGCAGAACAGTCTGGTAAATGGTGGTATTCCGGTGACTAAAGAACAGGTTGTGGATGCATTAGGACAATTGGGGCTTTCTCCAACGATCCGGGGCGAGGCATTAACTTTAGAGCAGTTTGCAACATTGAGTGATGTGTTGCAAGAGAACATGTAAATGCAATAAAATATTACATTCATGGATTTTAATGGTATATATTTCCGCATTCCCGCATAGAATGAATTCAAAAGGGAGTGTGGACAAGTGTTAAATTTTAAGAGAAAAATTACATATTTTTACCAGTATCACAACGGAACGGTTGGTTCCACAGCGGGGTTTCTGAAATTGGAGATCCGGGGAGATAAAGTGAAGATTATTATTAATATTCAGGAGACACCCGGACTACCATATAAGGAAGCGTCGCTTTATTTTTATCATGAGGCGGGGGATCATTTAGCTGCGGTTAAGGTAGATGACATAGAAAGCAGAAATGGAATATTAACGTATCTGAACCGGACGGAATGGCAGAAGCTGTTTGATACAGGCAGAGATCTTTATACCTTTGATGGTGTGGCGGTTGTATATAATGAAAATCATTATTTTATTGGGGATTTTCGGGACAAGGATCGGAGAGATTACGCACTTGTGTTGAAAGAAAAAAGAGAGCAGCCAAGTTCGCTCAAGGTAATTGCACAACCGGATGTGGAACAGGAATCTTCTTTGCAGCAGACACAGGCACCGCCGGATATGAAGGCGCAGACACAGGCAGTGCCGGATATGAAGGCGGCGCAGAAAGAATCATTTTATGAGAAATGTGAAAACTGTCCATATCATAAGAAGCATATGGAGAAACAGGAACAGGTGGATGCCTTTGAGAAAATGTTGCAGGAATATCCGAAACTTCCAATGTATGGTGCAACGGAATTGTTTGATTGTGTGAGGATTCATCCGAAGGATATCGGAAAGCTGGATATGAGAAATTGGAAATTAGGGGTAAACAGTTTTCTGACGCACGGTTTTTACACCTATCAATATCTGTTGCTTGGTAAAATGCGATTCGGGGACGGTGCAGCACATCCGATCATAGGAGTGCCGGGCGTATATTCCAATCGTGAAAAATATCTTGCTAATATGTTTGGATTTGAACAGTTTATACCGGTGAAGAAGACAGGGATAAAGACAGGAGAGTTTGGTTACTGGATCGTGGAGATCAGCCCATATCTGTAGTGATCTTTGTAGGTACCCTGAATCTGAATTCCCTGATATTCAATCCCTTCAAAAGAAAAATGTAATCGCTCTAATAATCGGATAGAAGGATCGTTGTCGGGAGCTACACGGGCTTCTATCCGGTGTATCTTATAATCATGAAATATAACAGGGATGGCTGCCGTGCATGCTTCGTAGGCATATCCTTTTTTCTGGGCGGCGTGGTCAAGCTTGTAGCCGATTGAGGTATGGGAGAATGGATCATGCACAAAATTAGAAAAATTCACGGAACCGATCAACACATCCGGCTGCTCTTTTGCATATAAATAGTAGCGCAGACACTTTCCATGCATAATCTCATTATATTCATATCGCAAACTTGCCTTCTGGTATGCTAACGTATAAAAATTGTTCGGTCTGGTCGGTTCAAAACGTTCAAACTGTTTTTGGTTTCGTATATAAAAATCCAACAATTGGTCTGCAATGTCTTCCTTCTCCACCTGCAATATAAGACGATCCGTTTCCATCATAAATGCCATATCCATTCTCCTCACAAATATGTTATAATACACTTATTTTGATGGTACACATATTTCGCTTAAATGTGTACCGTGCGTTACATTTACTCTAACATATTTGTGAGGAGAATGACAGTGAATAATGATGAGAAGTTTATGAAAGAGGCAATCCGGCAGGCAAAGAAGGCTGCGTTAGCCGGGGATGTTCCGATCGGTTGTGTGATCGTGAAGGATGACAAGATCATTGCAAGAGGATATAACAAGAGAAATGCGAAGAAAACGACATTGGCACATGCAGAGTTATTAGCGATTGAGAAGGCATCGAAGAAGTTCGGTGACTGGCGGTTAGAGGAGTGTACCATGTATATTACATTAGAACCGTGTCAGATGTGTGCCGGGGCAATTGTGCAGGCAAGGATTCCGAGGGTTGTTGTTGGAGCAATGAATAAGAAAGCGGGCTGTGCGGGTTCTGTACTTAATCTGTTTCAGATTCCGGCATTTAATCATCAGGTGGAATTTGAACATGGGGTATTAGAGGAAGAATGTTCTGCCATGTTGTCGGATTTCTTTCGGGAATTGCGTCAAAACAAAGGGAAAAGCGTTTGACAGATAAAGAAAAGTTTAGTATACTTTCAATTATCCATGCAGCCGGGGTGTTAGCGGTGCCCTGTACCTGCAATCCGCTACAGCAGGGGTGTTGGTCTGCCTCGGGAGTTGTTTCTGATGCTGGCCGTAGTAAGTGGCGTTGACGTATGGGTCTTGCGCAATGGAAACCTATGAACCGTGTCAGGTCGGGAACGAAGCAGCACTAAGTAGGATCTTTCATGTGCCGCAAGGGTGCCTGAACTGAGTTAACTGCTTCGGTAACTGATCAGGAGTGATTCACAAAGCAGATCGCATGGTATAGAATGATATATGTGTAAGTTTGTGAGTTGTTTTTCATCTTATTGGTAAAATCATATAAATTTATTTGTATGATTTTTTTTTATTAGTTGTGGAATATTTGAATAAATAATGTTACAATAAGAAATAGCATTTAAACTAGGTGGAAAGTCTGTTTTTATAAACATGACGGTTGCTAGAATTTTACGAATGGGAGCGGGAAGCATGAACTATGCAAATGTAATTGAATTTGTGAGAGAACAGATTGCTGATAACGGAAGACCGCCGAACTATCCATTCCGTGACCGGTTTGAACATACCATGAGAGTATATCGCTGGGCGATTAAGCTACAGGCCAAGGTAGGGGGTGACCTTGACATAATAGCATTAGCAGCACTGTTGCATGATGTCGGTTGGGAAGAAGGACGTAATCATGGAGAAGTTGGCGCAGAGATTGCGGTAGAGTACTTAGATAGTCTTGGAATGGAACCGGAGAAGATAGGTCGGATCGGAGAGATTATCCGGATTCACGACAACAAGGATACAACAGAGGATTTATCCATAGAATGTCAGGTTGTAATGGATGCGGATCTGTTAGATGAGGTAGGTGCGGTGAGCATCCTTTGGGATTCTATGGCTACAGCCTGTGAGGATAAGGCAAACTATAAGAAAGCATATTATCGTATTAAGAATTATTTCAGAGGAAATAAGCCGAAGATCCGCCGTTGCAAGACGGAGGCGGCAAGAATTGAATATGATCGACGGATGAAACTTTTGGAAGAATTCCTATTTCAGCTGGAAAAAGAGTTATTTTAACGTTTTGGGAGAGACGGTTAGAATAAAAATGCTATTATATAGGAGGAATTATCATGAAGAATTTTTTGAAAACGTTGCTATGGATTGTAATTATTGGAGCCGTATTGTTTGGCATATATTATGTATTGCCGGAATATCCGCAGAACTTCATCAAGTCATTTGTTCAGCCGATCGTGAACAGTGAAGCTAAGACGAGAATCCAGCAGGTTCAGAATCTTGCAGTAGAGGGTGTGGATGGACAGACTTATAAGACGGTTTTGGAGAAGAATACCGGAATGTCCTGCTGGGTATATGAGACAAGAGAAGAAGAGCCTGGTGTAGAGTATGTTATTTATATGGGCAATGGCGCCAGTGTGAATATGAAGGACTACACAGATTACAAGGGTAAGCTTTATACCAGTTGTGAAGTGAAGTTCGAATTCAAGATTACAGGCAACAGTGTTGAGATATATCCATACTTAGATGGTGTTAAGATGAACATTGAAGATGGACAGCACGTAGAGCAGAATAAGGAGGTTCGTAAGATTATTTTACAGCAGCTTTATGGTGGTGTTCAGTCTGAGTAACAGACAACTGAAGAGTAAGGAGAAGGGCTATACATTTGTATAGCCTTTTGTTATAATCAATGCGATATATTATATTAAAATATACAGAAAAGAGGGCATAATAATGACATATAAGACACAGGGCGTTTGTTCCCAGAAGATTGATTTTGATATCGTAGATAATAAGGTAACCAATGTGAAATTTTACGGAGGATGCAACGGAAATACACAGGGGGTTGCCCGTTTAGTAGAAGGTATGGATGTTCATGATGCAATCGCACGTATGGAAGGAATCCAGTGTGGTTTTAAGGGTACATCCTGTCCGGATCAGCTTGCAAAGGCGTTGAAGCAGGCAATCAATGAATAAAGGAGTCTGACATGAAGAAGATTGTTTTAACCGGAGGGGGAACTGCGGGACATGTTACCCCTAATATTGCGTTGCTGCCAAGTTTGAAAGAGGCAGGATTTGAGGTTTCCTATATCGGTTCTTATAATGGAATTGAGAAAAAGCTGATAGAGGATATGGGAATTCCGTATTATGGGATATCATCCGGCAAGTTAAGAAGGTATTTTGATGTTAAGAATTTTTCGGATCCGTTTCGTGTCATAAAAGGATTTGGTGAAGCAAATCGCATTCTGAAGAAGATTAAACCGGATGTTGTGTTTTCCAAGGGTGGTTTTGTAACAGTACCGGTTGTGCTGGCAGCGAAGAAGAACCATATCCCGGCAATCATACATGAGTCAGATATGACACCGGGGTTGGCCAATAAGATCTGTATTCCGTCTGCAAGTAAAGTATGTTGTAATTTCCGTGAGACATTTGATCTGCTTCCGGAAGGAAAGGCAGTTCTTACCGGAACGCCGATCCGGCGGGAATTATTTGAGGGCAGCAGAGAACGTGCGGCTGAATTCTGCGGATTGGATGCAGACAAACCAACCATTCTGATCATTGGCGGAAGCAGTGGTAGTGTAGTGATCAATAATGCTGTCCGGGAGAGCTTGGATGAGATCCTGCCGAAGTTTCAGGTGATACATCTTTGTGGAAAGGGTCATCTGGATGAATCGCTTCGGGATAAGAAGGGATATGTACAGTTTGAATATATATCCAAGGAACTACGTGACCTGTTTGCACTGTGTGATCTGGTCATTTCGAGAGCCGGAGCAAATGCGATCTGTGAATTGCTTGCATTGAAGAAACCGAATATTTTAATTCCGCTTTCGAAAGCAGCAAGCCGTGGCGATCAGATACTCAATGCCAAATCCTTTAAAAAGAATGGCTTTTCTTATGTAATAGAGGAAGAAGAATTGAGCAAAACATCTCTGTTGAATGCGATCCGGGATGTGGCTGCACACAAAGAGCAGTATATACAGGCAATGGAAGATAGTGAAATGTCCGACTCGATCGGTACGATCATGAAGCTGATCAATGAACTGGCATAACCGAATCCTGTCGAATGGAGAATAATTATATAGAATAATGCATGATTTTCCACAAACAGTGGAGAATAATACGAACAAATGCTATTGAGTTCATAGATATCCCTATGTAAACTGAAAGATAGAAAAAAGGTTGTCCAATGACGCCGGGAATGACAGGAAGGGATACTATGATTACAACATTTATTATGAATCACTTATTTATGTGCAGTATTGTACTGTTTGGTGTACTCAGCATTTTGTTACAGTGGATAATGGCATTATCCTTGAATGGATATGTAAAAGCGTCGTCGAATATGAAGACGACAAAGAAGAAATTATTGTTGAACCTGAAGAATCAATTCGAAACCATTTACGGAATGGATTATCAGGTGCGGAATATAGCGGCATATGTAGATAAGTATTTACTGAAAATGCGTTTTCTGGGTGTTTCTTATTCATCCTGGGAGAAAGCTCCTTTTCTTAGTGTTGGACTTGCAACATTATTGGCGGGAGGAGAACTTTTTTATGGATATTGGACGGGACAACCCAAAACGCTTTTTGTGGAGATTGGATTTGCATATGGCGCTATTTGTGTATGTGAGTTTGTCTTTTATCATTTATGTGCCGTACATAATAAGAGACAGCAGATACATATACAGTTGGTTGATTATCTGGAAAATTATTTGACCAATCGTCTCATGAGATCGTTGGTGGAAAATAAGCAGTTGAAAATGCTGGATGCAGATATGGAAGCAGCATTTATGGATGGCTCGGTGAAGAATAAAGAGATCAAAAATGTGATCTTGGAAGAGGAGAAGAAGAAAGGGCGAAAAGAAAAGAGAGAAGCAGAACAGGAGAAACTGCAGGAAACGTATAAAGGCGAGGAAGATGCGGAAGAAGATATGGAAATGCTGAAACGGCTGCTCCGGGAAATGGGGAAACGTCAGACTGCAGATGATGAGAAGACGGGGCAGGACATAGAGGGTGCCATTGTTTCCCAACGCGTTTCGCAGACAGATAGTACACGGGATAGTAGGAAGAATGAAGAGATACAGGATGAGGTTGCGGTTGCAGATGAGAATATGGAACCGTCGGATATTGAATTGTTAGAGGAATTTGTGCAGAGTTTTCTGGCGTAAGTGGTATGCAGGGTGTAATAATTATGGGAGGTTCTAAAATTTGCAAATAGCAATATAATGATAGAAAAACGGATGTCATAAATGGCAGGAAACAGGATGAAGAAAACACGCAAGAAGATAGCATGTATTGCCGGAATTGTTGCGATTGCATTGATCGTGTCCGGTGGATATACCTGGAAGAAGAATGGTGGATGGAATCAGAATGGGAAGGCTGGGACGGAATCGACAAAAGAAAAGAATGCAGGGACGGAAAGCGGTACACAAGAGCAACAGCAAACGGAACGGGTAATTGTAAAAGATACCGATTATAACAGTATTGACAATACATTATATGCGTGGTGGTTTAAGAGGAATGATAACCATGAGACATCCGGATGTCAGGAAGACTATGATATTACGGAGTACAATGCATATTATACGGTTCCGGTGCAGGAAAAGAGAATATATATTACATTTGATTGTGGCTATGAAAATGGATACACAGCGGATATTCTGGATACTTTGAAAGAGGAAGGGGTACCCGCTGCTTTTTTTGTTACGCAGACATTTATCCGGGATAATATTGAATTGACAAAACGAATGAAAGAGGAAGGACATCTGGTGTGTAATCATACCGTCACGCACCCATCTATGCCTTCGAAGTCCATAGAGGAACAACAAAAGGAACTGCTGACGTGTGAGACTTATATGAAAGAAGCGACCGGATATGAGATGGATCTGTTCTTCCGTCCGCCGCGGGGAGAATATAGTAAACGGACGTTGCAAATGGCGAAGGATCTTGGATATACGACCATTTTCTGGTCAATGGCTTATTTGGATTATGATGTAAATAATCAGCCAACGCCAGAGCATGTGATCGAACACTTTAACAAGTATTATCATCCGGGAGCGATTCCGCTGCTTCATAATGTATCAAAGGCAAATCATGATGCATTGAAGGCTGTGATCACGAATCTGAAAAAAGAGGGATATTCGTTTGGAACGTTATATGACCTGGTTACAGAATAAATGCTTATCGGCATAAGTGCATAAAGGAGACGAATAAAAATCACAAAAATGATGAAAATAACAATGTGCCTAATAAATTGTTGCTATTTTATGATGAGTTTGCTAAAATATAGGGTGGTTTTGAGGGAAAAAGAGGCATGGGTATTATGGTACCCCGTGTAAATACAAACAAAGGAGAGCAAGAAGATGGCAGAGAGCATTAGTTTCGACTATAGCAATGCGATGTTCATGGTAGATGAGAGTGATATCGTAGCTATGAAAGACAGAGTTTTAGAAGCAAAGAAGACGCTTTTAGAAAGAACCGGTGAAGGAAATGATTTCCTTGGCTGGATCGATCTTCCAGTGAATTATGATAAGGAAGAGTTTAATCGCATTAAGGCAGCAGCAAAGAAGATCCAGAGCGATTCCGATATTTTGTTAGTAATTGGTATCGGTGGTTCTTATTTAGGAGCAAGAGCTGCAATTGAAGCATTGCGTCATACATTTTACAATGTGATCGACAAAGATATGAGACAGGGTTGTCCTGAGATCTATTTCTGTGGTAATAATATCAGCTCAACATACTTAGAGCATTTGTTAGAGGTAGTTGGAGACAGAGATTTCTCTATCAATATTATTTCTAAGTCCGGAACAACAACGGAGCCTGCAATTGCTTTCCGTTTATTCCGTAAATTATTGGTTGAGAAGTATGGAGAGAAGGAAGCTGCTAAGAGAATTTATGCAACAACTGACAAAGAGAAGGGTGCATTGAAGAAATTAGCAGATGAAGAAGGATTTGAGACATTTGTTGTACCGGATGATGTCGGAGGAAGATTCTCTGTACTTACAGCAGTAGGCTTACTTCCAATCGCTGTCAGTGGTGCAGATATTAAGCAGTTAATGGTAGGTGCAGCAACTGCAAGACAGACCTGCTTAGAGGCTGATTTTGAACATAATGATGCGTTACAATATGCAGCACTTCGTAATATTCTTCGTGAGAAGGGTAAGACAATGGAGATTCTTGCAAATTATACACCATCTGTTCACTATATCGGTGAGTGGTGGAAGCAGTTGTTTGGAGAGTCAGAAGGTAAAGATGGTAAGGGTATTTACCCAACAGCCTGCGACTTTACAACAGACTTACACTCACTTGGACAGTTTATTCAGGATGGTACGAAGAATCATATCGAGACTGTTGTCAACATCGGTTCTCCAAGACGTAAGATCATTATGGAGCAGGAAGATGATGATTTAGATGGATTAAACTATCTTGCAGGAAGAACAGTGGATTATATCAACAAGCAGGCTATGAACGGTACCGTTCTTGCCCATGTAGATGGCGAGATTCCGAATCTTATGATCACAGTTCCTTACATGTCAGAGTTTAACTTAGGTGAGTTATTCTACTTCTTCGAGTTTGCCTGCGGTGTATCCGGATATGTATTAGGAGTTAATCCATTCAACCAGCCGGGTGTAGAGAGCTACAAGAAGAACATGTTCGCATTGCTTGGTAAGCCGGGCTTCGAGGAGCAGAGAAAAGTCCTTCTGGAGAGAATGAAAAAAGAGAAATAAGATCTTTTATGCATGGCGGGCTGGAGTCAGTCATAGCTATATAGTAAAATAAGATGAGTCGTCGAAGTGGAATGCCACGGTTCGGCGACTCTTTTTTATTTTATAGGAAAGTATCAGTATTTTCTCTTGTACTTTCGAACAATTCCAAGTATAATATTATTTTGTGGTGCTGATGCTGAATGATCAGCGGAATTGATAGAAGTGATCAAATGATACATATAGAACATCTTCTGTAAGAGAGATACAATGAGTGTGGAGGAATCATATCATGGTAGATAGTTCAGGTTTGGGTTTGGATTACGACAAGTATGCAGGAATACTTGCACATCCGACATCGTTTCCGGGATCCTATGGAATTGGAGATTTGGGACCGGGAGCATATGCATTTATAGATTTTTTGGAGAAATCAGGATTGAATCTCTGGCAGGTGTTGCCGCTTGGCCATACCGGTTTTGGTGATTCACCATATCAACCATTTTCATCCTTTGCCGGACAGCCGTTGATTATCAGTGTCGATGATCTTCGTCAGGCAGGTCTTTTATGGGATGAGGATTTTTATGAGATGCCACAGTGGGATCCATGCAAGGTTGAGTATGGTAAGGCGATTGAATTTAAGACCGGATTGCTGAAGAAGGCATATGAGCGTTATCAGGATCCGGATATCCATGATGCTTATTCTACAAGTGAGGAATTTGCGGCAGAGTATGATGCATTCTGCAAGACTTCAGACTGGCTGGATGATTATGCACTGTTTATGGCAGGCAAAGATTATTTCCAGGGTGCGCCATGGTATATGTGGGAGGATTCGTTGAAGAAACCGACTGCAAAGCAGAAGGCAGACTGGATGAGCAAACTTGCAACGGAAGTAGAATATTACCGGTTTATCCAATTCCTGTTCTATAGACAGTGGACAGCTTTGAAGCAATATGCAAATGACAAGGGCATCAAGGTTGTTGGTGATATTCCGATTTTTGTAGCCTGGGATAGCGTGGATGTATGGTGCAACAAAAAGTTATTTGATCTTGATTCGAAGGGGTATCCGAAGACTGTGGCAGGTGTACCGCCGGATTATTTCTCAGCAACCGGACAGCTTTGGGGCAATCCGCTTTACAAATGGAGCGAGCATACCAAGACCGGTTATGAGTGGTGGTTTAAGAGAATCCGTCATCAGCTGAAGCTGGCTGATTTCCTTCGGATTGACCATTTCAGAGGGTTTGATAAATATTGGGCAATTCCTTATGGAGAAGAGACCGCTGTGAACGGTAAATGGATGAAGGCTCCGGGTGTGAATTTCTTCACACAGTTAGAGGCGACACTTGGTTATCATATGCCGATTATTGCGGAAGATCTGGGTGAGATCGATCAGTCAGTTGTTGATCTGCGTGATAAGTTTGGACTTCCGGGTATGAAGATTTTGCAGTTTGGATTTGAGAATCCGGATGAGAATAGCTTTCTTCCGCATAATTTTATCCGTAACTGTGTGTGTTATACAGGAACACATGATAATGATACAACACTTGGCTGGTATCAGAAATGTTATGAACAGTCGCGTGATAAATTGAGAAGATATTATAACACAGACGGCGGAGACGTGTGCTGGACATTGATCCGTGCCTGCTTCTCTTCTGTTGCCAATATGGCAATTGTACCAATGCAGGATGTGTTATGTTTAGACTCCTGGGCAAGAATGAATACACCGGGTGTCGGGGAAGGAAACTGGGCATGGAGATTCCGCATGGAGGATATGAATGAACAGTTAGAACAAAGATTGTATGAAACTGCCAAGTTATATGGCAGATAGGTGAGAATATCCGGATAAGGAGTTAGGAATGAGAAGTGTACTTGTATTGGCATTTTTGTTTTTGTTTCTGGTATTAATGATACCGGTGCATTTCATACTTTTGCTGATTGGACAATTTAATAAAGAATTGCGGTTCCGGATAGGGAATGCTATTGTATATTGGGCATTTCGCTGGGAGTTGTTCCAGGCAGGGGTGCATATCACGGTAAAAGGATTGGAGAATATTCCGGATGATCCGGTGCTGTTTGTTTCCAATCATCGAAGTTATTTTGATATTCTGGTATTGCATACGACAAGTACAAAGCGACCGGGTTTTGTGGCAAAAGCAGAGATGGACAAGTTCCCACTGCTGAATTGGTGGATGCGTAACATTTGCTGTGTTTTCCTGGATCGAAATGATTTAAGATCAGGAGTGGAGATGATCAGGAAAGGTGCGGAACAGATTAAGAGTGGACATTCTATGGTAATCTGTCCCGAAGGAACCAGAAACCAACAGGCGGAAATGTTGCCGTTCAAAGAGGGAAGTCTGAAGATGGCAGAGAAAGCGGCTTGTCCGGTGGTTCCGGTAACGTTGATCGGTACAGATGGTTTGTTAGAGGCAAGACCGGGTTTTGATATTCGGAGTGGTAATGTTACGGTTGTCTACGGAGAACCTTTTTATATGAAAGATCTGCCCAAAGAGCAGCGGAAACATGCAGGTGCGTATGTACAGCAGATCATAGCAGATACTATGAAACGAGAGACAGGCAATTGATGCCGGACTATGACAAGGAGGATAATATATGAGTCCATTAGTTATTACATTGATTGTGATTGCCGTATTGATCGGTATTTTAGTAGCGTTGTATTTTGTAGGTAACAAGATGCAGAAGAAACAGATGGCACAGAAGGAAGAAATGCAGGCGGCTGCGCAGCAGACTTCTATGCTGATCATTGATAAGAAGATGATGAAGTTAAAAGATGCAGGACTTCCAAAGGTTGTTATGGAACAGACACCAAAGCGTTTCCGTAATGCAAAGATGCCAATTGTAAAGGCGAAGGTTGGTCCGCAGACATTGAATTTGATCTGTGATGACGGTATTTTTGATGATCTTCCAACCAAATGCGAAGTAAAAGCAATGGTAAGTGGTATCTATATTACAGAGATCAAGAGCGTGCGCGGTAAGAAGAAAGCAGCCGAGGAGCCAAAGAAGAAGAGTTTTGGAGCAAAGATGCGGAAGAAACAGAGAGAGCTTCAGAACGAATATGCAAAGGAAGAAAAGGAAAAGGAAGCAAGAAAGGCTGCGAAAGCGCAGGAGAAGAAAAAGCAGGAGCAGGCAAAGAAGATCACAAAATAACCCCCTGCACAGTATAGGAATTTTGGAAGACGTGTGGGGAACACATGCAAAGAGATATAGAGAAAGTCATATATGTTGAGCCTTTATGGTACGCCGGCATGTTTTTATTTATGCAGCCTGCTCAAACGATACAAGGCAGACACATATGACTTCTTTTTTTATTTCGGAGCATGTGCCATTCGTGAGCACAGTATTCAGAATTTGAAGAAAATATCCGAAATATGTATTATGAGACGGTGTATATTTGTTCGTAAGGAAAGATGAGATTATAGTACAGTGACAGAACGAGGTGATGGCATGAATTATCAGATTAGCGGAAACAATCAGAACCGGACTGCATTTGGCAATGCGCAGGCTGGTAATATAGCAGCAGGGAATACAGAAACCGGAAATAAAGGGCAAAGTATATTGGGGAATAATCAGATTGGAGATCTGTTGGCGTGCAGGCTGGTCAAAGGCGGAGAGAATCCGGTTTTGGATCTGAATGGGATTCAGTTGCAGACCAAGGCGACCGAGGAGTTAAAGAATGCACAGCCGGGAGATACCATTTATTTGAAAATACAACAGGCAGATGTTTCCAAAGTATCGTTGAAAGTAGTTGGTATACAGCAGCAGGGTCAGGCGGCGAATTTGGGAGCAGCAACCAGCGCGCAGGTGATGCAGAACACGGAACAGATTTCCGATATGATCAAGGATAACTTAGACGGTGCATTAGATGAGGAAAAAGCAAAAGAGAACCAGAAAGAGATCCTGCGAAATTTAACTGCGGATGAAATTGCAAAGCTTCGCATGATGCAGATTGATGTCAGTAATGCAGCGTTGTCTGATCTGATGGGAATGGTCATCACAATTCGTTCCGGAGAACATCGGGAAGAAGTTAATAAGGAGCTTGGAGATATTGTAAAGGAAACCATTGGGAAATTACGCAATCATCTGATTGGCAATGAACCGGTGGATGATAGTGTTATGCCGGTGACAGAGGAGATTCCGGCCGCAACGGATCCGGCAGCAAATGCAAATGGAGGTGGAGAGCCGGCTTACCGGCCGGGAACCAGTCGCCTTAACAGCGAGGGATATGTTGTCAATGTTCCGTATACGGAACAGGAAAGGGTTTCGCCGGGCAGAGTCGATACAGCATCCGAGGGAAAACAACAGGAAAAAGTGCATATCAGTGATGAACAGATGATTTATATGATTCAGAACGATATGGATTTTACGATAGCCAATGTAGAAACTGCCCGGAATAGTGTAAATGCAGATAGTCCGGCGCAAGAAAAACCGCTTGACCAGCAGGTGTGGAATGACATTTATCCACAGGTAACGGCTGTTGCGGAGGCTGCGGGGATGTCGGTGACAGAACAAAGTCTGGCAGGTGCAAAGTTTATGTTGCAGCATGAACTTCCGGTTACGGTAGATTCGCTTCGGATGTTTATGTCTGTACAGGCATTGAATCAGCGTGGCTTGCAGGAGCCGCAGTTGCAGGCAAATATCGAGGAACAGGTTGCGATTGGGAATTCCCCGGAGCATGCCAGAGTCAGTGGAAGTACGTTAGCAGAGAGAGCAAGCCAGTTGGTAGAAAAGGTACAGTCCATTACAACAAGTGTGGTAGATACAGCAGCAACACAGGGAAAGCCGCTTACGATATCGTATTTATATAATAGTACAATGCGCAACATGAATGTGCGGACAAGCCGGCGACCATTTAATACGGGCGCAGAGGGCGCAAGTCTTTCGTTGAGCGGAGAAGGATCGGGTGCGGTAAATGCCATGTTTTCCAATCATCCGGCAGCAGTGACTGCCAGACGGCAATTGGAAGAGATCCGGCTGGCGATGACAATGGAGGCAGCAACCCGTCTGGTGAAGCAGGATATCAATATTGACGCAAAACCGTTATCGAAAGTGGTTGATGCGCTTAAGAGTCAGGAAGCAGATTATTATGAGCAGGTGGTTTCTTCACAGGATCTGCATGATATTCCGGATGGCGTTGATCTGTTGAAGGAGACGTTATCGAAAACGGACGGATTGAAGAATCTCCCTGCATATGCATTGGGAGAAATGGTTCGTACCCCGGCTGTAACCGTGGGTGGATTATATGACACCGCAAGCCATATGAAGGCAACACTGATGGGTAAGGCGTATGAAACGATGATGACAAAACCGAGAGCGGATATGGGAGATTCGATCACAGATGCCTTTCAAAATGTGGATGCTATTTTGGAAGATCTGGATTTTGACCGGAATGAGGCAAATCAGCGCGCGGTACGGATATTAGCATATAATCAGATGGAAATGACCAAAGAAAATATTGTCAGTGTGAAATCCGCGGATGCAAAAGTGCAACAGATGTTTGAGACGCTGACACCACAGATTGTATTGAATCTGATCCGTGAGAATAAGAATCCGCTGAATATGACAATAGATGGATTGAATGAAGAGATCATGCAGCAGAAAGAGATCCGGGGAATTACGGATGAGCAGCGTTTTTCTGAATTCTTATACCAGTTGGATAAGACCAATGGCATTACACAGGAAGAACGGAAAAGTTTTATCGGCATTTATCGGCTGCTTGATAAGATTGAAAAATCGCATGGAAAGGACATCGGTGCAGTTGTGCGGAACGGACAGGATGTAACGCTGCATAATTTATTTGCGGCTGACAAGAGTCGAAAAGTACAAGGATTGAATGTCGCAGTAGACGATTCCTTTGGTGAACGCGAAAATGTGAATATGGATACAAAGGGCATCTTAGAGCAGGTGGAAACCGCGTATAATCAATCGCTGTCGGGTAGCATTTTGCGGCATATAAAGCCGCAGGTTCTGAAGAATCTGGAGCAGGTGGATTACCGGAATATGAGTTTTGAGGAACTGAATGCATTGGTCAGAACCGGGGATACAGCGGAGGCTGACGCACAGGTTTCGGAAGAACTTGCAAGAACCTTGCAGCAGGCATTGGATTGTGAGGAAGAAGTTTCTATGATGCTGCAGGCAAATGAAATGCCATCTACCGTTACGAATATATTGGCGGCGCATCAGGTGATGTATGGAAAAGACGGTATTTATGGAATGATCCGGGATATGAAGCAGGGTTTGTCAAAGGAATCGGAAGACAAGGTGACAAAGACAGAGGATGCCATTCTTGAACATATGGAAGGAAAACAGGATGTTCTTTATGGATTGGAGAATATCCGTGCAGGTTTATCGGAGGAGATCCATGCGAAGGAACAAAATGGTACGATCACGGCAATGGATATTCAGTCGTTAAAATTATTAAATGCCGGAATGCCGATTGCGATGAGAGCGGTGGAGCAGGATGTATTCCAGGTGCCATTAGTAGTAGATGGCAAAGTGAGCATTATGAAAATATCACTTTTGCAGGACGGTGAACATGCAGGTGAGATCACGGCAACAATGGATACGCCCCGATATGGGAAGCTGGAATCATTTATTCATGTTGAAAATGATCAGATAGAAGGGTATGTTACATTAGAAAAAGAGGAAGGTCAACACATATTAGAGGCGAATGAACTTACATTTCGTTCCGTGTTTGCCAAGATTGGAATGGAGGTTCGCGATCTTCGGTTTGACGGAAGCAAACCGGCACAATATGGTCTGGCGGAGAATGGAGAGGTTACAACCGGCCGCCTGTATAAAGTTGCAAAGCAGTTGATGACGGCTGTTAAGTTCACGGGGGTTGCAGCCGATAAGTAATGTAGAGGATAAGGATATCATCATAAATTGTACAGTCGGTGCGAAAATGGATGTTTGAACCGCTGAATGACAGAGAATGAGGTGATTTATATGCGATTGAATCATAACGCACTGGCGTATACAGCGAATAATAACCTGAATGCGATCAATAATAATCTGACGAAATCAATGCAGAGACTTTCGTCCGGATATAAGGTGAATAAGTCATCGGATGATCCGGCGGCAAAAGCAATTTCACAGAGAATGGAAGCGCAGATCCGTGGATTGTCCAAAGCGGTAGATAACTCAAATGACGGAATTTCTTTGATACAGACTGCAGAGGGCGCATTGGATGAAGTACATTCCATTTTGGCACGTATCCGTGAACTTGCGGTTCGCGGAGCGAATGAAGTCTACGAGGAAGTGGATAGGGATGCCATGCAGGACGAGATTCGGCAGTTGCAGGAGGAATTAGACCGTATTTCGGAATCAACGGAATTTAACGGAAGAAAATTGTTAAATGGAGAACTGAACAAGAAGGGTTATGTAGATACAGACGGACTTAGTATTGTAGAGATTGGTGGAGATATTGAACCGGGTGAGTATGGTATAACTGTGAAAGCGACAGGAACACAGGCGAAGACCAATCTGACAGTGCTTGCCGGCGGAACTGTGATTACGAAAGAACAGGCAGGAACGGTAACGATCAATGGATTAGAAGTCCGCGTTGAAGAAGGGGATACCAGCGATGATGTAAACGAGAAGATCCGTAACGCAGCAGCGAAGATTGGAATAGACTATAATATTACCACAGGGGAACTTGTGAGCCAGCAGAGTGGTAAAAGCCAGTCGATCACTGTAAAGGCTACATCAGATGATTTAAGAGCGTTATTAGGAACCAATCAGCCAACTGTATATGGAACAGATGCCAAGGCTGAGTTTATGACGGATAATGGAAAACGTATTGGATTTGCGGATACCGCAACCATTGACACAGATGGGAATCGTATTACGGTAACAGATAAAAACGGATTTAAGATGGTATATGATGCACAGCTTGACAGTCCGACAGGCGGAATCGGAGATGCTACTGTTACGGTATTGTCTGCAGGACCGATGGTAATTCAGATTGGAAACAACGAAGGGCAGACGCTGAATGTTAACATTAGTAAGACGACTGCTGAATCGTTGGAGATCAATCATATTAATGTATATACCAATGCATATGCGTCTGAGGCAATCGAACGGGTAGATGATGCGGTTGCAAAGATTTCCGGTATCCGGTCTGCATTAGGTGCATATCAGAATCGTTTGGATCATACAGTAAATAACCTGGAAACGGCAGATGAGAACCTGACAAGTGCTGTATCCAGAATAAGAGATACGGATATGGCAGAAGAAATAACGGAATATACACAGCAGAATGTATTGAGCCAGAGTGCGTTACAGATGCTGATCAAGTCGAATGCACGACCGGAGGGACTTTTACAGCTCTTCCAGAGATAATATTCCCTTGTATAGTGTAGATGACGGACGTGCGAAATAATTAAGTTGCGGCAACAGTTGTAAGCTACAACAGTATCACCGCAGGCACATTTGCATTATGGCTCGTACGCAGCAGACACTAAGGCTTGTAATATATAATAAGACTCACAATAAAACAACCCTGATCATTTGACTATATTGGTAATATATTACCTTGAATGATGAGGGTTGTTTTTGTTCGTCTAAATATCTATTACTCGCCAAGTGCTGGCGTACTCCACATGCCTGCTTATGATACATGTTGCACCCCTACAACTGTTATTCATGATAACAAATTTCGCACTGTTTCCATCGCACTTATTTGCGGCTGTCTAATAGGTGTTCCGCATGTGTCCTCGCATTTATCTTAGGATGTTCACACTGTGCAGGGGAATGTTATGCATAATCGTTGAAGAGAAGTCCGGAATACTTCGATGGAATATACGGATTTGGATAATTAATATTTGTATTTGGATAAGTGACAACAACCTTGTCGATGTAATCGAGTGGATTCAGGATCATTTTTTGTGTTACCTTGTGAATATCGGAGCGGAATCCGGAGATATCCTCATCGAATAGCCGTTTGACCTGTAAACTGTTCGTGTCCTCGGAGCGGTTGAGATACCCGTTCTCATCGAGTGTAAGTCCGGCTTCTGCAAGAGCAGCACTGTGACGATTGGCAATTCCGGTAATATCGTGGTAGAGGCGGCTGGCACCTTTTTGGTGAAATCCATCCCGTGCGATATCTACCAGATCGTTATAGGATGCAAGAAAATTATCCAGTTTGTCGGAAATCTTATTCTCATCCGGTGCAAGATAGACGGTAACGTCCTTGTCAGATGTGGACAAAAGATCAATATCCAATGCATGATTCAGGGAGATCCGGTTGCTTGCGGAGGTATGCTCGGCACCATTGATATAGAAATGGGCATCGGATGGCTCTGTGTCCACATGATCCAATCCTAAGGCAGTTGTGATATCATTTTCAATGTAGGTCTCGTCAAAATGAAAGTAAAGATCATCTGTCCGCGGGCTGCCAATGGATTCGGAGCGTAATACTAGTGCGCTGGTGCCGTCCATTCGGTTATTGCGAATGGAGGCGCGGATGCCGATGTCATTACTGTTGATGGCATCTGCCAGATTACGCTGAATCTGCTGGTTGGTTTCGTCTGGGGTGATCTTTAGGTTGAATGTATACTGGTTGCTGCCAACAGCGATGCCAAGTGTATAATTTCCGGGTGTGAATGCATTTTCACCGCTAGGAAGATATGATCCGACATTTGTCTGATTGGTTGCAAGCCGGTCTACTGTGATGGCAAGCTTGTCGGGAAGATCTTCGTTGGCAATATCGCGTAAATTAGCATAAAGAACACCCTCATTGGAGGAGACAGCTTTCATTTCATTGAAACGTTCATCGGCTCCGCCTAATGATTCACTATCACTTTCTAAGGACATAGCGGCTTCCTTGATGCCGATTGTATAAGCCTGCACAGTATTAGAGAAGGTAAACTTATAGAATGGTGACTGCTGATTCTGTTTTACAATGTTGTGATATAAAGCTTTGAGATCGTCTTTTTTCTGAGAATTAGAACGAAGATTCTGCTTCGGAATAGCAATCTGACCACTATAATAGTGATAAACGTTGCTTAAATTTAACATACCATCTACCTCCTTCCCTGGACATTCCAATATGTTTATAAGAAAAGTGCACTATCTGTTCCATCCATTGAAAATAGCACTTCCGTAATCTGTATATAGATATTTTAAATATAGCATACAATATAGGAGATGTCTAGAATAGAAAAAACAAATATATACTAAAAAACATAATAAAATCAAGCGTTATATTCATTTATATGAAAAATAGCAAAAAATAGACTTGACACACGCGGATACGTGTGGTAAAGTATCAAACGATGAACTGCCGAAGACAGTAGGTACCATTTGGTGTAAGCACAGCGCCTACCGAGGAAGAATCGTATGTTTGACGTTTCGCTCTATGTCTTTGGATATAGAGCTTTTCTTATATTTAGAAAAGCGGTTAGAGGTTCGATGTCGCGCAGTCATTAGTTTTATAAGGAGGCGCAATACGATGGCAAAGATTGAATTAAAGCAACCAATCGTTGAGGAGATCAAAGCTCAGCTTCAGGACGCAAAGTCAGCAGTAATCGTTGACTATCGTGGTCTTACTGTAGAGCAGGATACCAGACTTCGTAAGGAGTTAAGAGAAGCAGGTGTCGCTTACAAAGTATATAAGAACACAATGGTTAAGTTTGCTATTGAAGGAACAGAGTTTGAGTCTTTGAAAGATGATCTGGAAGGACCAAATGCAATCGCTATCTCTAAGGATGATGCAACAGCACCGGCAAGAATTCTTGCTAAGTTCGCAAAGGACGCTGAAGCATTAGAGATTAAGTGTGGTGTAATTGAGGGAACTTACTATGACCAGGCAGGAATTAAGGCAATTTCCAGCATCCCTTCAAGAGAAGAGTTACTTTCCAAGTTACTTGGAAGTATTCAGTCACCAATCGCAAACTTTGCAAGAGTTATCAAGCAGATTGCAGAGCAGCAGGATGGTGCAGCAGAAGCATAAGATTT
The DNA here is from genome assembly GCA_000431135.1 of Clostridium sp. CAG:590. Classification (GTDB taxonomy): domain Bacteria; phylum Bacillota; class Clostridia; order Lachnospirales; family Lachnospiraceae; genus CAG-590. Next base: position 87,119 of record HF987815.1, on the reverse strand, counting down.
ATGTTTCAGACAGCAGGCTGTTGAAGACAGCATAAGAGACTGACACGAAGTGTCGCAAATGTAGTATAGCTACACGATAATAATTATTTTATAATGGAGGAATTAATAATGACTACTCAGGAATTTATCGAAGAGATCAAGAAGTTAAGCGTATTAGAGTTAAATGATTTAGTTAAGGCTTGTGAGGAAGAGTTCGGCGTATCTGCAGCAGCAGGTGTTGCAGTTGTAGCAGCAGGCGGAGCAGCTGGTGAAGCAGCAGCAGAGAAGGACGAGTTCGATGTTGAGTTAACAGAAGTTGGACCAAACAAAGTTAAGGTTATCAAGGTTGTTCGTGAGGTAACTGGTTTAGGTCTTAAGGAAGCTAAGGAAGTTGTAGACGGCGCTCCTAAGGTAGTTAAGGAAGCAGCTGCTAAGGCTGAGGCTGAGGACATCAAGACTAAGTTAGAGGCTGAAGGAGCTAAGGTTACATTAAAGTAATCTGCGCGAAACAGTGAGCCAAGCAAAAGCACGAAGTGCTTTTGTACACATAATAAAAAGTGTCACCGGAATGCTTGCATTCAGGGTGGCACTTTTTGTTGTGTGTACAAAAGTGCGTTAGCACTTCTGACAGATGAGGTGCATTTATAGGTTTATCTGGAAGTGGCTTACATTTCCAACGACATGTTTGGCATCCTTACTATAGCATCCGGTTGTAACAGGTTCCATTGTTGTGTCGTCTGGTTTCATAGCATCTTCAAATATCGTGTCAAATTCTTTTGACGGCTTGTTGCGCTGCTGTTTATCACGTTCCTTTTGCCTGGTGTAACGTGGCATAGCATAGATTGCAAAGACTGCTTTGATTGGGGTAAATGTATTGTCATTCATGGTAATCTCCTCCTTGAAATTACGTTAGAATGTAGACACTTCCTTCTATATTATATATCGACATTTTTCATAGGAAGATAAAGAAAAAAATAGACTTATAAGATAGCGGCATGTATAATGTAACTATTATTTTTTCTGGTACTATCAGGTGTGGCTTTCGGGGCTTTGTAATTGTATGTTGAAAATTAGAATGGAGGAGCAAAAACGATGGCGGATTATATAACGACGTACGGAGGTACGCATTTTATGCCGATGGAACCCGAGGCGGCAGATATTCATATTACAGATATTGCGCATGCGCTTTCTTTGCTTTGCAGGGGAAATGGTCACGTTAAGCATTTCTTTTCTGTGGGACAACATTGTGTAAATTGTGCTTTGGAGGCGATGGCGAGGGGCTATAGCAGACGTGTATGTCTGGCGTGTCTGCTACATGATGCGGGGGAGGCGTATCTTTCGGATGTTCCGAGACCATTTAAGAAGACATTGCCATCTTATCAGAAACTGGAGGATCATTTTCTCACTATTCTGTATGAAAAATATCTTGGAAGCGGTCTGACGCAGGAAGAACGCCGGCTGGTACGGGAGATTGATGATGATATGTTGTACTTTGATCTGACGGAGCTGTTGGGAGAAAAACCTGATCGGGATATGCCGGTGATGAAAAGTATATTTTCGGAGGAGTATGTTCCGTTTTTAGAAGTGGAAGAAAAATACATAGAATTATTTCATGAATTAATGAGCGGAATATAAAGAAAATTCGAATATTATGAGTGCGTTATAGAGGGCTGGGGCATATCAAAACGGTGTGTCTTAGCTCTTTTTAGAGGTTCAAAATGATGAAACGAAATATGGAGTTGATATCTTTGCGGCAAAACGAAATCTAGATATGGGAGAAAAATACCGAATATTCCACAACATATATGTTTTGACCTATTAATTTAAAAATTTTCAAAATAATTGGTTGACACTGGAAATTGGGAGTGGTAGAATAATAAAATGTCATTATTGTGGGTAGGTATCCGCAATGGTCACAAACAATAAAGTCAAGGGGTGAAAACGTCAATGGAAAAGAGCAGAATTAGTCCTGTGAAAGCGGGAAAAGGAATCCGTATGAGTTATTCCAGACAGAAAGAAGTACTTGAGATGCCGAATTTGATCGAAGTACAGAAAAACTCATATCAGTGGTTCTTAGATGCGGGACTTAAAGAGGTGTTCGAAGATATTTCTCCAATCACAGATTACAGTGGTCAGCTTAGTCTGGAATTTGTTGATTTCCAGTTGTGTGAGGATGATATCAAGTACTCAATTGAGGAATGCAAGGAAAGAGATGCAACTTATGCAGCTCCTTTAAAAGTGAATGTACGTCTTCATAATAAGGAAACAGATGAGATCAATCAGCATGACATTTTTATGGGTGATTTGCCATTAATGACCGAGACCGGTACATTTGTAATTAATGGTGCAGAACGTGTTATTGTCAGTCAGTTGGTTCGTTCTCCTGGTATCTATTATGCAATCGGACATGATAAGACTGGTAAGGAGTTATACTCTTGTACCGTTATTCCTAACCGTGGTGCGTGGTTAGAGTACGAAACGGATCAGAATGACGTTTTCTATGTACGTGTAGATAGAACAAGAAAGGTACCGATCACGGTATTGATTCGTTCTTTAGGTATTGGAACGAATGAGGAGATTCGTGAATTATTCGGTGACGAGATCAAGATCTTAAAGAGTATGGAGAAAGATACAGCTACGAGTTACGAGGAAGGTCTTCTGGAATTATATAAGAAGATTCGTCCGGGTGAGCCTCTTGCTGTAGAGAGCGCAGAGAGCCTGATCAATGCGATGTTCTTTGATCCAAGACGTTATGATCTTGCAAAGGTTGGACGTTATAAGTTTAATAAGAAGCTTTCATTTAAGAATAGAATTGCAGGACAGACATTAGCAGAAGATGTTGTTAGTCCGGTAACCGGAGAGATTTTGGCAAAGGCTGGAGATACACTTACAAGAGAGAGTGCTCTGGCTATTCAGAATGCAGCAGTACCATATGTTATGATCCAGACAGAGAGCCGTAACGTAAAGGTTCTTTCTAATATGATGGTTGACATTAAGGAATATGTTGATTTTGATGCAGAAGAACTTGGTGTAACAGAAGCTGTATTTTATCCGGTATTGGCACAGTTGTTGGAAGAGTACACCGACGAGGAAGAATTAAAACGTGCCATTAAGAGAGATATTCACGACCTGATTCCAAAGCATATTACCAAAGAGGATATTTTGGCATCTATCAATTATAATATCCATCTTGAGTATGGAATTGGAACAGATGATGATATCGACCATTTGGGCAATCGTCGTATCAGAGCGGTTGGCGAGTTATTACAGAACCAGTATCGTATCGGACTTTCCCGTTTGGAGAGAGTGGTTCGTGAGAGAATGTCAACGCAGGATATTGAGACAATTTCACCACAGTCTTTGATCAACATCAAACCGGTAACGGCAGCAGTGAAGGAGTTCTTTGGAAGTTCACAGTTGTCACAGTTTATGGATCAGAACAACCCGTTGTCTGAGCTGACACATAAGAGACGTTTATCCGCATTAGGACCTGGTGGTCTTTCCCGTGATAGAGCCGGATTCGAGGTGCGAGATGTACATTATACACATTATGGTAGAATGTGTCCGATTGAGACTCCGGAAGGTCCAAACATTGGTTTGATCAACTCTCTTGCAACATATGCAAGAATTAATGAATATGGATTTGTAGAAGCCCCTTATCGTAAATTGGACAAGACGGATATTGATAATCCGGTTGTAACAGATGAGGTTGTGTATCTTACAGCAGACGAAGAAGATAATTATGTTGTGGTACAGGCGAATGAGCCTTTGAATGAGGATGGAACATTTAAGAATCCTCGTGTATCCGGTCGTTTTAGAGAAGAGACTGCCGAGTTCGATAAGAACCGTGCAGACTTGATGGACGTATCTCCTAAGATGGTGTTCTCAGTAGCGACATCCATGATTCCGTTCTTGCAGAACGATGATGCGAACCGTGCGCTGATGGGATCTAACATGCAGCGTCAGGCAGTACCGCTTCTTACGACAGAGTCTCCGATTGTTGGTACAGGTATGGAGGCAAAGGCAGCAGTTGACTCAGGTGTTTGTATTGTTGCCAAGCATGACGGTGTGGTTGAGAAATCTACCAGCAAAGAGATCGTTATCAAATGCGATGATGGTACAAAAGACACCTATCATGTTATTAAGTTTGCCCGCAGCAATCAGGGTAACTGTATGAACCAGAGACCGATCGTTGTAAAGGGTGAAAGAGTAAAAGCCGGAGATGTAATTGCAGATGGTGCTTCTACATCCGGTGGTGAGATTGCACTTGGTAAGAATCCGTTGATCGGATTTATGACTTGGGAAGGTTATAACTACGAGGATGCGGTATTGTTAAGTGAAAGATTAGTACAGGAAGATGTATATACTTCCGTTCATATTGAAGAGTACGAGTGTGAGGCAAGAGATACGAAGTTAGGATCTGAGGAGATCACAAGAGATCTTGCAGGACTTGGTCCGGATGTATTAAAAGATCTGGATGAGAATGGTATTATTCGTATTGGTGCTGAGGTTCGTGCCGGTGATATTTTAGTTGGTAAGGTTACTCCAAAGGGAGAGACGGAACTGACAGCAGAGGAGCGTTTGCTTCGTGCAATCTTCGGTGAGAAGGCAAGAGAAGTAAGAGATACTTCATTGCGTGTACCGCATGGTGCATTTGGTATCGTTATGGATACAAAGATCTTTACAAGAGAAGCAGGCGATGAGCTTCCACCGGGAGTGAATAAGTCTGTCCGGGTATATATTGCACAGAAGAGAAAGATATCTGTTGGTGATAAGATGGCTGGTCGTCATGGTAACAAGGGTGTAATTTCCCGTATTCTTCCGGTAGAAGATATGCCATTCCTGCCAAATGGTCGTCCGCTTGATATCGTATTGAATCCATTGGGCGTGCCTTCCCGTATGAATATCGGACAGGTATTGGAGATCCACTTAGGTTTAGCAGCTAAGGCATTAGGCTTTAAGATCTCTACACCGGTCTTCGATGGTGCAAACGAGGAAGATATTATGGAGACTCTTGAGATGGCAAATGATTATGTCAATGAAGAGTGGGAAGTATTTGATAAGAAATGGCGTCCGCAGGTATCCGATGAGGTAATGGATTATCTGTATGAGCATCGTGATCATAGAGAAGAGTGGAAGGGTGTTCCAATCAACCGTACCGGTAAGGTAACACTTCGTGATGGTAGAACCGGTGAGGAATTTGATTCACCTGTTACGATTGGATACATGCATTACCTGAAACTGCATCATTTGGTTGATGATAAGATTCATGCCCGTTCAACCGGTCCTTACTCATTAGTAACCCAGCAGCCACTTGGTGGTAAAGCACAGTTTGGTGGTCAGCGTTTCGGTGAGATGGAGGTTTGGGCATTAGAGGCATATGGTGCATCTTATACCTTACAGGAGATCTTAACTGTGAAGTCCGATGATGTAGTAGGACGTGTGAAGACTTATGAGGCAATTATCAAGGGTGATAACATTCCTGAACCGGGAATTCCGGAATCATTTAAGGTATTGCTCAAAGAGTTCCAGTCACTTGCATTGGATGTCAGAGTATTACGCGAGGATAACACCGAGGTTGAGATTGGCGAGAATGTGGATTATGGCAATGATGATATCCGCAAGTTCGGCGATATGGATTACAACCAGGAAGAATCCGAGATGAAAGAGCATGGTTATAGCGGCGTCGATGAAAATGATGAGAACTTCGAATTAGAAGGCGATGACGATAGCTATGATGATGATTATAATGATGATTACGATGAGTAATGGAAGGAGAGCAATAATAGATGTCAGCGATTAATAATCAGGAAACAGAACAACAGATGAATTTTGATGCGATTAAGATTGGCCTTGCTTCTCCAGAAAAGATTAGAGAATGGTCAAGAGGCGAAGTAAAAAAGCCTGAGACAATTAACTATAGAACATTGAAACCTGAAAAGGATGGTTTGTTCTGTGAAAGAATCTTTGGACCAAGCAAAGACTGGGAATGTCATTGTGGTAAGTACAAGAAGATTCGTTACAAAGGTGTTATTTGTGACCGTTGTGGTGTTGAGGTTACAAAGGCAAATGTAAGACGTGAGAGAATGGGACATATCGAACTTGCAGCTCCGGTATCTCATATCTGGTATTTCAAGGGTATCCCAAGTAGAATGGGATTGATCCTTGATATCTCACCAAGAGTGTTAGAGAAGGTGTTATACTTTGCATCTTACATTGTGTTAGATCCGGGAGAGACAAACCTCGCTTATAAGCAGGTTCTGACTGAAAAAGAATTCCGCGATGCCGAGGAAGAGTATGGATATGGTACATTTCGTGTAGGTATGGGTGCAGAGGCAGTCAAAGAGCTGTTACAGTCAATTGACTTAGAGCAGGAAGCAGTTGATCTTAGAGCAGGACTTAAGGATGCAACCGGACAGAAACGTGCTAAGATCATTAAGAGATTAGAGGTTGTGGAAGCATTTAGAGGTTCTGATAACAAACCAGAGTGGATGATTCTGGATGCGGTACCGGTTATCCCACCGGATATCCGTCCGATGGTTCAGCTGGATGGTGGACGTTTTGCAACATCTGACTTAAATGATCTATATAGAAGAATTATCAACCGTAACAATCGTTTGAACCGTTTGTTAGAGTTGGGCGCACCGGATATCATTGTCCGTAACGAGAAGCGTATGTTACAGGAAGCAGTCGATGCACTGATTGATAATGGCCGTCGTGGTCGTCCGGTAACAGGACCTGGTAACAGAGCATTGAAGTCTTTGTCTGATATGTTAAAAGGTAAACAGGGACGTTTCCGTCAGAACCTGTTAGGTAAGCGTGTTGACTACTCCGGACGTTCCGTTATCGTTGTTGGACCGGAACTTAAGATTTATCAGTGTGGTCTTCCGAAAGAGATGGCAATTGAGTTGTTCAAGCCATTTGTTATGAAAGAGTTAGTATCCAGAGGCTTGGCACATAATGTGAAGTCTGCTAAGAAGATGGTAGAGAAGTTAGAGACAGAGGTCTGGGACGTATTAGAGGACGTTATCAAAGAACATCCGGTTATGTTGAACCGTGCCCCGACACTTCATAGATTAGGTATCCAGGCATTTGAGCCGATTCTTGTAGAAGGTAAGGCGATTAAGCTTCATCCATTGGTATGTACAGCATTTAACGCCGACTTTGATGGTGACCAGATGGCTGTCCATCTTCCGCTTTCCGTTGAGGCGCAGGCAGAGTGTAGATTCTTACTGTTGTCGCCAAATAACTTATTGAAACCTTCTGATGGTGCACCGGTTGCTGTTCCTTCTCAGGATATGGTACTTGGTATTTACTATCTGACAATTGATAAGCCGGGCGATAAGGGTGAAGGCAAGATCTTCAAGTCTAAGAATGAGGCAATTCTTGCTTATGAGAATAAGGAGATTACATTACATTCTAAGATCAAGGTAAGAATGCATGGAACGATGCCGGATGGTACAGAAGGAACAACCATTATCGAGTCTACATTAGGAAGAATCTTATTTAATGAGATCATTCCACAGGATCTGGGAATCGTAGATCGTTCAATTCCGGGTAATGAGTTAGCCTTAGAGATTGATTATCTGGTTGGTAAGAAACAGTTAAAACAGATTCTTGACAAATGTATCAATACACATGGTGCAACAAAGACAGCAGAAGTATTGGATGATGTTAAGAGCATTGGTTATAAGTACTCAACAAAGGGTGCACTTACCGTTTCTATTTCAGAGATGACCGTGCCTGCTGCAAAGAAAGAGATTCTGGATGATGCACAGAATACGGTAGGCTTGATCAATGACAAATTCAAGATGGGATTTGTTACAGAAGAAGAGCGTTACAATGCAGTTGTTCGTACATGGGAGGCTGCGGATAAGAAGCTGACCAAAGCGCTGTTAGATGGTTTGGACAAATACAATAACATCAAGATGATGGCGGATTCCGGAGCCCGTGGTTCTGAGGCGCAGATCAAGCAGTTAGCCGGTATGCGTGGATTGATGGCAGATACAACCGGTCGTACGATCGAGTTGCCGATTAAGTCAAACTTCCGTGAGGGACTTGATGTATTGGAGTACTTCATTTCAGCGCATGGTGCTCGTAAGGGTCTTTCAGATACGGCTCTTCGTACAGCCGATTCCGGTTACCTGACACGTCGTCTGGTTGATGTATCACAGGATCTCATCATTCGTGAGATTGATTGTTGTGAAGGTACGGATGAGATTCCGGGTGCTTATGTAGAAGCATTTATGGAAGGCCGTGAAATGATAGAGAGCTTTAAGGATCGTATTACCGGTCGTTACGCAGCAGAGTCTGTATATGACAAAGATGGCAATTTGATCGTAAAAGCTAATCATATGATCACTTTGAAACGTGCAGAGGCAATCATTAACCGTGGTGTAGATGCAGAAGGCAAAGAGATCACCAGATTGAAGATCCGTACAATCCTGAACTGTAAATCACACATTGGTATCTGTGCAAAATGTTACGGTGCCAACATGGCAACCGGTACACCGGTACAGGTAGGTGAGGCTGTTGGTATTATTGCTGCACAGTCAATTGGTGAGCCTGGTACACAGCTTACGATGAGAACGTTCCATACTGGTGGTGTGGCTGGTGATGATATCACACAGGGTCTTCCTAGAGTTGAGGAGCTTTTCGAGGCTCGTAAACCAAAGGGACTTGCAATTATTGCTGAATTTGGTGGTGTTGTTCAGGTTCGCGAGAAGGAAGATAAAAAGAAAGAGATTGAGAACAAAGAAGTTGTTATCACCAATCAGGAGACTGGCGAGTCAAAAGCTTACTTTATTCCATATGATGCGAGAATCAAAGTATTTGATGGTGATGTAGTAGAAGCCGGTGATGAATTGACAGTCGGTTCTGTTAATCCACATGATATCCTTAAGATTAAGGGTGTTCGTGCAGTACAGGATTACATGATCCGTGAGGTTCAGAAAGTATACCGTAATCAGGGTGTTGATATCAATGATAAGCACGTTGAGGTTATTGTTCGTCAGATGCTTAAGAAAGTGAAGATCGAGCATAGCGGAGATACAGAATACCTTCCTGGAACTTTGGTTGATGTATTGGATTACAATGAGAAGAATGAAGAATTAGAAGCAGAAGGCAAAGAGCCTGCAAAGGGAACTCAGGTAATGCTTGGTATTACAAAAGCCTCTCTTGCAACGAATTCATTCTTGTCAGCTGCGTCCTTCCAGGAGACAACTAAGGTTCTGACAGAAGCAGCAATCAAGGGCAAGGTTGATCCACTGATTGGTTTGAAAGAGAATGTATTGATCGGTAAGCTGATTCCGGCAGGAACCGGTATGAAGCGTTACCGTAATGTTAAGTTAGATACAGAACTTCAGACAATCAACTTTGATGATGAGGATTTGGAATTCTCTGAGATAGACGAGGAGACAACAGAAGCTGCAGATACAGAAAATGTAGAAGCAACAGAAGAAGTTTCTGAAGTAACAGAGAGTACAGAAGAATAAAGGAATTACCAATAGAACCTGCCATTGGCAGGTTCTTTGGTATAACAGGGACAGGAAAAGGGATTGCATAATTGCAATCCCTTTTCCTGTGTATTCATAGATATGTTATATTATAAGTGGATCAACCGTGATTCTGCGCATCAACTACACTTCCGCCGGCATACATTTCACGCAGTTTTGGCTTCTCAATCTTGCCGGTTGGATTTCTTGGAATATCTGCGAATATGATCTTGCGCGGTCTCTTGTAACGAGGCAGCTTCTGACATAATTCATTAATTTCATCTTCGGTTAAAATGATATTCTCCTTTGGTTCAATAATTGCACAGGCGATCTCGCCTAAACGTTTATCCGGAAGACCGATGACTGCAACGTCATGAACGCCTGCGTGGGTACGGATAAAGTCCTCAATCTGTACCGGATACAGGTTCTCACCACCACTGATGATAACGTCTTTTTTACGGTCTACTAAGAAGATGAAACCATCTTCGTCTTCCTGTGCCATATCTCCGGTAAATAACCAGCCATCCTTTAATACTTCGGCAGTTGCTTTTTTATCATGGTAATAACAGGTCATAACACCGGGACCTTTGACGCAGAGTTCGCCAACTTCTCCCTGTTTTACGGTATTGCCCGCTGGATCGACGATCTTTACTTCCCAGCCGTATCCGGCTTTGCCGATTGCACCAACCTTATCAATGTTATCGACACCTAAATGTACACAACCAGGTCCGATGGATTCACTTAAACCGTAATTGGTATCATATTGATGATTTGGGAAGTATTCCTTCCATTTCTTGATCAGACTTGGTGGAACAGGCTGTGCCCCGATATGCATCAGTCGCCACTGGTCTAACTTGTAATCTTCTAACTTTACACGTCCGCTGTCTAACGCTTCTAAGATATCCTGTGCCCATGGAACCAACAGCCATACGATCGTACATTGTTCTTTGGATACAGCATCTAAGATGTATTCCGGCTTGGTACCCTTTAACAGGACAGCTTTACTTCCGGAAAGCAGACTTCCAAACCAATGCATCTTCGCTCCGGTATGATAGAGAGGCGGGATACATAAGAACACATCGTCTTTGGTCTGTCCGTGATGGTTCTGCTCTACCCGTGCGGAATGCATTAAGCTCTCATGGTTATGCAGGATGGCCTTCGGGAATCCGGTTGTTCCGGATGAAAAATAGATAGCAGCATCGTCTTCATCAGTCAACGGAATCTCCGGTGATAAGGAAGAACAGTTTGCAGTCATGGAAGTATAATCCTCTGCAAATGTAGGACAGTTATCTCCGACGTAGAATAACAGACGATTCTTACTGATATTATCGGCAATCTCCTCTACACGGCCGATAAATTCCGGTCCGAATACAAGGATGTCAACGTCTGCTAATTTTACACAATACTCAATCTCGTCCGGAGCGTAGCGGAAGTTCAATGGTACTGCCAAAGCACCGGTTTTTAAGATACCAAAGTAAATTGGCAGCCACTCTAAACAATTCATCAGTAAGATACCTACTTTGTCACCCTTTTTGATTCCACGGCTGAGTAAGAGGTTAGCAAAACGGTTTGCTTTCTCGTTCATGACATGCCATGTAATCTCGCGACGGTAATGTGTCGTAGGATTTGGTTCCATCAATTCATATTCTTTCCAGGTAACGCGACGGACTTCTTTGACTTCCGGGTTGATCTCAACGAGACAGATGTCATTGGCATATTCCCGTGCGTTACGCTCTAGCAACTCTGTAATAGGCATTTTCCTTCTCCTTATGTAATATAATATCATTTTGTCCAATGTGTATAATTCACATTAGAAATTTAAAGCTTTAACGCTTTTATCAATTAAAGTAAATTGTACTCAATATAGAAGGAAAAGTCAAGTTGTTTGGAACATTTCAGCAAGGGATTCCGGGCAAGACAGGAACATGTGGAAAACTCCGCAGATAAGGTTTTCTTTTAGGTTGGAATGTGCTACTATATTCCTATAGGCGAACTGGTCTATAGGATATCAGAAGTCAGAGAAACCTATGAGCCAATATATATAAGAGAGGTATTAAATGATGGCAGATTACAAGATGAGCACAAAATGCGTGCAGGCGGGTTACACACCAGGCAATGGAGAACCAAGACAGATTCCAATTATTCAGTCCACAACATTTAAATATGACACAAGTGAGGATATGGGTAAATTATTCGACTTAGAGGCAGAAGGATATTTTTATTCGCGTTTACAGAATCCAACCAATGATATGGTTGCAGCGAAGATTGCAGCGTTAGAGGGTGGTAGTGCAGCGATGCTTACTTCTTCCGGACAGGCAGCAAACTTTATGGCACTGTTTAATATTTGTGAATGTGGAAGCCATATTGTTGCATCTTCTTCTATTTACGGAGGAACCTTTAATCTGATCTCCGTTACAATGGCAAAGATGGGAATTACGGTAACATTTGTATCTCCTGACTGCACGGAAGAGGAGTTAAATGCAGCATTTCAGGATAATACCAGAGCGGTATTTGGCGAGACGATTGCCAATCCGGCACTTACGGTATTGGATATTGAGAAGTTTGCAAAGGCGGCACATGCACATGGCGTTCCGTTGATCGTGGATAATACGTTCCCGACACCGGTCAATTGCCGGCCAATCGAATGGGGAGCAGATATTGTAACACATTCGACTACAAAATATATGGATGGTCATGGTGCTGCATTAGGTGGTGTGATCGTGGATTCCGGTAAGTTTGACTGGATGGCACATGCAGATAAGTTCCCGGGACTTTGTACACCGGATGACTCTTATCATGGTATTACTTATGCAGAGAGATTTGGCATGGAGGGAGCATTTATTACAAAATGTACCGCGCAGTTAATGCGTGACTTTGGCTGTATGCAGTCACCGCAGAATGCATTTATATTGAATCTCGGATTGGAGTCTTTGCATGTCAGAATGCCGAGACATGTGGAGAATGGTCAGGCTGTGGCTGAATTCTTAGAGAAGCATCCAAAGGTAACGAAGGTGAATTATTCCGGATTGCCAAGTGATCCATATTATGAAGTGGCACAGAAATATCTGCCAAATGGCGGCTGCGGCGTGGTATCCTTCGAGTTAGAGGGTGGCAGACCGGCAGCTGAAGTATTTATGAAGCATCTGAAACTGGCAGCAATCGAGACACATGTGGCAGATGCAAGAACCTGTTGCCTGAATCCGGCAACCTCAACTCACCGTCAGATGACCGAGGAACAGTTGATCGCAGCGGGTGTTCCGGCTGGATTGATCCGTATTTCCTGCGGATTGGAAGATAAGGAAGATCTGATCGCAGATCTTAGCCAGGCTTTGGAGGCAATCTAATAATTAGAAGTTGACATTTTCCACATAATCCCTTAAACTAGACACAGTTAAAGGTTGTGAGAAAGAGGAGTAGGAGTTGTTCCTTGCAAGAGAGAATGATTCATCGGCTGGAAGATCATTTCAAGAAGAAGACTTTGAAGGTAGCTTTTGAACCGCATGGCTGAACTGATAGTAGGTTGTGCCGCGTCGTCCCCGTTAACGGACAAGACAAGTAACAAATTAAGGTGGTACCGCGAATTCGCCCTTACGTACAGTTCGTACGTGAGGGCTTTTTTTCGTCAGTAAACCTATGTTGCAAATCTCATACCTTTTGAAACAGTATATGAGTACGGTTGCAGGAAAAGTGTGTTATATTTTTTCTGCGCTGTTTTCGATCCCTAAGAAATTCTACTGCATTGCGGCTGGCAGTTTTGATTGCGCATGCTCCCGCGAAACTCACACAGGTCAAGAATGTTTTGTCTTTGTTGACACGCAGGTACTTTGAGCACGCCGGTCCTTAGAATGTGCCCTCAAAACATCGAAGTTTTATACAAATGGAATTGCACATTCTTAGTACCGCTGCGTGTGAGAGTAGCGAAAGCGTGCCTGCGGTCAATAAGACAAACATGCTAAGACCTGTGTTCAGACATCTCTCCCGCATGCGCTTTACAGCCCGCCGAACAATGCAGTGAATTTCTAAGAGATCGCGCGTCAAGAAAAAATATAACACACTTTTCCTTGCAACCAACTATATTTATATTGTTGTTTCAAAAGGTATGAGATTTGCAACCCCGCTATATAATAAAAAAGGAGAACAAGAACATGTCAAAGGAATTGGAGAAGAATTATAATCCTTCCGAGATGGAGGATCGGATCTACAAGAATTGGTTAGATAAGAAGTATTTCCATGCGGAAGTGGACAGAAGCAAGAAACCATTTACGATTGTGATGCCACCTCCTAATATTACAGGACAGTTGCACATGGGACATGCATTGGATAATACCATGCAGGATATTCTGATCCGTTATAAGAGAATGCAGGGATATAATGCGTTGTGGCAGCCGGGAACAGACCATGCGGCAATCGCGACAGAAGTGAAGATCATTGATGCATTGAAGAAGCAGGGTATCGACAAAGAGGATCTTGGAAGAGAAGGATTCTTGGAGAAAGCCTGGGAGTGGAAGGCAGAGTACGGTGGACGCATTATCAACCAGCTTAAGAAGTTAGGATCTTCTGCTGACTGGGACAGAGAACGTTTCACAATGGATGAAGGCAATAATGAAGCGGTAAATGAAGTATTCTGTAAGTTATATGAGAAGGGCTGGATCTACAAAGGTTCCCGTATCGTCAACTGGTGTCCGGTATGTCAGACAACCATTTCCGATGCCGAGGTAGAGCATGTGGATCAGGATGGTTTCTTCTGGCACATCAATTATCCGATCGTTGGAGAAGAAGGAAGATATGTAGAGATCGCAACAACCCGTCCGGAGACATTACTTGGTGATACAGCCGTTGCTGTGAATCCGGAGGATGAGAGATATCAGGATATCATTGGTAAGATGTTGAAGCTGCCTTTGACAGACCGCGAGATTCCGGTCATTGCCGATCCTTATGTAGATAAAGAATTTGGAACCGGTTGTGTAAAGATCACTCCTGCACATGATCCAAACGACTTTGAGGTTGGCAAACGTCACAACTTAGAGGAGATCAATATCTTAAATGACGATGCAACGATCAATAATCTTGGTGGCAAGTATGCCGGTATGGATCGTTATGAGGCCCGTAAAGCAATGGTGGCAGACTTAGAGGCAGAAGGCTTACTGGTTAAGGTGGTTCCGCACAGCCATAGCGTAGGTACGCATGACCGTTGTAAGACAACCGTTGAGCCAATGATCAAGCCGCAGTGGTTTGTGAAGATGTCAGAGATGGCAAAACCGGCTTTGGAGGCTGTTAAGAACGGAGAGCTTAAGCTGATTCCGGAGCGTATGAATAAGAACTATTACAACTGGTTAGAGAATATCCGTGACTGGTGTGTATCCAGACAGCTTTGGTGGGGACACCGGATTCCGGCATATTACTGTCAGGATTGTGGTGAGATCACTGTTTCCAAGGAAAATGTATGTACCTGTCCGAAATGTGGCAGCAGCAATATGAAACAGGACCCGGATACATTGGATACCTGGTTCTCATCTGCATTATGGCCATTCTCAACACTTGGCTGGCCAAAGAAGACAGAGGAGATGGATTATTTCTTCCCAACGGATGTATTGGTAACCGGATATGATATCATTTTCTTCTGGGTAATCCGTATGGTATTCTCTTCGATCGAGCAGACCGGTAAGCTTCCGTTCCACACCGTATTATTCCATGGTCTGGTTCGTGACGATCAGGGTCGTAAGATGAGTAAGTCGTTAGGTAACGGTATTGATCCATTAGAGGTTATTGACAAGTACGGTGCGGATGCGCTTCGTTTCACTTTGATTACCGGTAATGCACCGGGAAATGATATGCGTTTCTACTGGGAGCGTGTAGAGGCAAGCCGTAACTTTGCGAATAAGGTATGGAACGCATCCCGTTTCATTATGATGAATATTGAGAAGGCAGATGTAAAGGATGTCGATCTCAACACGCTGACATTGGCAGATCGTTGGATTTTATCCAAGGTTAATATGTTGGCAAAAGACATGACAGAGAATTTGGATAAGTTTGAGCTTGGTATTGCAGCCTCTAAGGTATATGATTTCATTTGGGAAGAGTTCTGTGACTGGTACATCGAGATGGTGAAGCCAAGACTTTACAATGATGAGGACGAGACAAAGGCAGCTGCTCTTTGGACGCTTAAGACCGTTTTGATCAATGCACTGAAATTATTGCATCCATATATGCCATTCGTAACAGAAGAGATCTTCACCACACTTCAGGATGAGGAGGAATCTATTATGATCTCAAGCTGGCCGGAGTTCAAGGAGGAATGGAACTTTGAAGCAGATGAGAAGGCAGTTGACACGATCAAGGATGCGGTAAGAGGAATCCGTAATCTGCGTGCAGAGATGAATGTACCAAACAGCAAGAAAGCAACCGTATATGTTGTTTCCGAAAAGGAAGAGATTCGTAATATCTTCGAGGATGCCAAAGTATTCTTCGCAACCTTAGGTTTTGCTTCTGAGGTGATTGTTCAGACAGATAAGACCGGTATTGCGGATGATGCGGTGTCTACCGTTATCCATGATGCTGTTGTCTATATGCCGTTTGCAGAGCTGGTTGATATTGATAAGGAGATCGAGCGTCTGAAGAAAGAGCAGAAGCGTCTGGAAGGCGAGATCAAACGTTGTAATGGAATGCTTAACAATCCGAACTTTGTAGGTAAGGCACCGGCAGCGAAGATCGAGGAAGAGAAGGCAAAGTTAGAGAAGTATACCGGAATGCTTGCAACTGTCGAAGAGAGACTGACACAGTTGGCATAAGCAATTTGTTGTGTAGCTAAGATGTGATATGAGAGATAAGATTTTGTATTGACAAAAGTTATATGGAGGAGGTAATGTATGGGATTTTTGGATAAATTGTTGAATAAGGGAGCACAGGCGTTAGGCGATGTGGTATCCGATAAGTTATCGGAAGTAGTACATGGGGATAATGAGATTGGAGATGCGGTACGGAGTGTAACTTCGGCGGTATCTTCCATGACAAATGCGGGTGGCAATGACACCTGGGGAGGAAGAACGCAGGAACAGGATTACCGTTCTTTTGATGACAAGCTTACTAAGGTGGTTAAGGAAGCCGGTGATTATGAGATCCGGCGCCGGGTTACCCTTCGTGAGTTGGAACAGGAGTTCGGTGAGGATATCTATGTGCATGGCCGTTCCCACTGTTATTGTGAGCCGGATGATATTTCCTATGGCATTTATCAGGATGGAAGACGGGTTCTGCTCATTCGTTTGTGGGATGATTATGTGCAGTATAACCATGCTGCCAACCGGGAGGTTTGGTCTTACTGTAACGATCATCAGGTGAAGATCCTGGATTTCTATGATTATCTTCCGAATGAAGAAAGGTATATGGCAGAGAGAATTCGCAAAGAGCTGGTGTGATGAATCATTGTGGTGACAAGGGTTGTACCACGGGAAATGAGCCGGGTGGTTTACAATGAGAGCAGCCTGTAATTTATAGAGGTTTGCATATATAAGACAGAAAAGAAAGAGAAACGCAGCATAGCTGCACCTGTGGAGGACGAAGCATATTTCTGTTTCTGGAGGATTATTTATAATCTGCCGGAAAGTCTTGCAGGTGGCTGGGATATGTTCAGTCTGGTAGAATTAAGCACGCTTTAATTCCTTCAAAGCATTTTCTCTTTCTTTTTTTTTACACAAAAGGAAGTTAGAATGGATCAGGATATGATAGTAAATGAAAACAATATATTTAATATGATTGGGAACAAGGCGGTCTGGGATGCGTTTTTGCAATATAAGATCGAGCGGCAGCATTTATCGCAGAAAGAAGAAAAAGAGCTGCGTTCTTTTATAGAGGAAAAACGATATATCGAATGGAGTGCAAGGTTAAGGGATACAGGAGAGAGACTTCCGTTGCCGATTCGCAGAGAGATCAATAAGGGTGGTACATCCAAAAAGCGGATCATTTATTCTTATCCCCCTGAAATGAATCAGATGCTCAAAATAATAGCATATTGTCTGTATGAATATGATAGCGTATTTTCAAAAAATTGTTATGCCTTTCGCAGGGAGTACGGGGTAAAGGATGCAATACACAGGATCCGGACAACCGGGGGAATTGCTCAAAAGTATTGTTTAAAGGTCGATATTCACAATTATTTTAATTCTATTGATGTACAGATTTTATTGGAGAAATTGTCCTTTTTAAAAGGCGGAAATGAAGAACTTTACGGTTTGTTTGAGCGGCTGCTGACAGCAGATGAGGCACTTGTGAAAGTGGAGGATGGACGGTATGAGAACGTGCAGGAAAAACGGGGAGCCATGGCAGGTATTCCGGTGTCGCCATTTTTTGCAAATGTATATCTGAAGGACACGGATGCTTATTTTGAAAAACGGGGTATCCTGTATTTTCGGTATTCGGATGACATTTTAATATTTGCAGATACAAAAGAGCAGTTGCAGGAATACCGGGATATATTATATGAAAAGATCCGTGATTGCCGGTTGGAACGGAATCCGGATAAGGTGATGGTATGTGAACCGGGACAAATGTGGGAGTTCCTTGGGTTCTGCTACCGGGATGGAAAGGTAGATCTTGCAGATCATACAATCCGTAAAATGAAACACAAAATGAAGCGGAAAGCAGAAGCATTAAGAAGATGGCAGCGGAAGAAAGGATTGTCCGGTGATAAAGCGGCAAAGGGTTTTATCAAGGCAATGAATTATAAGTTTTTTGCCAGAGAAGAAGGAACGGAGTTCACATGGTGCCGATGGTTTTTTCCGAATATCACTACGGATAAAGGCTTGAAGGAATTAGATGCCTATATGCAGCAGTGTATCCGCTATTGTGTGACCGGACGTTATTATAAAGGCAACTACCGGATTCGGTATGAGCAGATGAAAGAATGGGGATACCGGAATCTGGTAGCAGAATATTACAAGGGAATGATCACAAAAGATAGGGAAAAATGAAGTGCAAATTGAAAAATATTGTTGTGAAACCATTGAAAATGCTTAATTCATATAAAGACAGTATGAAAAATATGAAATAAAGCTTGTATATACATATAAACCTTGCTATAATATAGGTAATTCGAGATTGGAAACAATCGATACAGATAAGGATTACACGGATAGAGGAGTGTAAAGGTATGAACAGGAAGTTTATTTCATTTTTAGCATCTATGACAAAAGTCGGCTGCATCGGATTTGGCGGAGGCAGTATCTTAATTCCGGTCATTGAAGATGAAGTAATTACAAAGGCTAAAATTGATACAAAGGAACAGTATGAAAAAGATGTTATTGTAGCAAGTATTACCCCGGGTGCATTACCGGTTGAGATTTCCGGTTCGTTTGGAAGACGGAACTTCGGAATTGTCGGAATGGTATCAGGTGCTTTGTGTATGGCGTTGCCGGGTGCATTGGGGACGGTATTGATGCTCAGTGCATTTTCAATGGTGCAGGACAGTGTTTTACGGGTGATCGAATGTCTGACGATCGGAGTATCTGCATTTATTATCCTGCTGTTGACCAGATATATTTATTCGGTACATAAGAGAAGATCGGAAAAAGGAAAAGATCAGTTGTACAAATCAATTGGTGTAATGATAGTCGTGTTTCTTCTTGTAGGAGGGAAGAACATCTATCAGATATTTGGTATTCAGCAGGTCCCGCTTTTTTCGGTATCGACGGTACAATTACTGGCATTGGTCTTTTTCTTTGTATTTTATACGCGTGGCGAGTATACAAAGAAACATTTGCTTATCAGTGGAATATTGGGAATCCTTTTTCTTTTGGGAAATGGAAAAGGGACGCATATCCTTCCGGATGCATGTTCCGTGGGTGTGCCGATCGTGATGATAGTATTGTCGGTCTATGGACTGATCCGCAGTCTGCGGATGGCACGGTATGATTTTAAGATCGATAAGCGGTCGTTGTTTCAGGATCTGGCAGTGTGGTTTGGGATGACTGCATTTGTTGCACTGATTGTCGGATTGATGTATCCGGATGTGGTATCGTTTGTACTGAAGGGCGGATTGTCTGTGCTGATGTCCTTCGGTGGAGGGGATGCGTATCTGACAATTGCGGATGGTATTTTCATTGAAGGCGATATGGTGACACAACAGCAGTTTTATGGACAGTTGGTATCTGTAGTCAACATCCTTCCGGGTTCGATTCTTTGTAAGACTCTTGCTGGAATCGGGTATTTCTTCGGGGAAAATGTGGGAGGAACGGCCGCTGCTTCCATTCTGTTTGCGTTGCTTGGGTTTGTGGTCAGCATGGCAGTGTCTTGCGGATTTTTCAGTATCGTTTATTATTTGTATGATGCATTTATTCATTTGAATATATTTAAGACGATCAGCCAGTGGATCGCACCGGTTATCGCGGGGCTGCTTATCAATATTATGTTATCGCTGTGCAATCAGTGCATGAATATCGGAAATGGTCTCGGAGTACAGGGAATAACCGTTTTGCTTGCCCTGGCAGCCGGATACATTGTGGACTTTTTCCTGACATTACGGTTCCGGTTGAATTCAATGGTGATATTGCTGATAAATCTTGTTGCAACATTGGGAATATATATATCCTTTTTTTCTTGACAGAAAGGTGAGGAGTGCGTATAATCACTTTATGACGTTAAAGCTTTAAAACATAAAAGCTTTAAATGGGAAAAATGTAGAGGGAATGTTTACCGTACTTTCTACAAAAGAAAACAAAAAGGGAGAATAGGAAAATGGCAATTAAGATTTTATTGTTACTGATCTTTTTTTCAGTAATGGTTGGTGTTGGTCTGTACTCAAGAAAACATGCCACAAACGTGAATGATTTTGTATTAGGAGGAAGAGGCGTTGGCCCATGGCTTACGGCATTTGCATTTGGAACTTCGTACTTTTCTTCGGTTGTGTTTGTTGGTTATGCTGGACAGTTTGGATGGAAATATGGTCTGGCATCGACATGGATCGGACTTGGTAATGCATTTATTGGAAGTTTGCTTGCATGGCTTGTATTAGGAAGAAGAACGCGTGTAATGACGCAGCGGTTAGATGCAAAGACCATGCCGGAATTCTTTGGTACCCGTTTCCGGTCCAAATCCTTACGGATTGCCGGATCTGTTATTGCATTTATATTCCTGGTTCCTTATACGGCTTCTATTTATAATGGATTATCCAGATTGTTTGGAATGGCATTTAATATTGATTACAAAGTATGTATTATTGTGATGGCATTACTTACGGGTGTGTATGTCATTGTTGGTGGTTATATGGCAACGGCGTGGAATGATTTTATTCAGGGAATTATCATGCTGATCGGTATCTGTGCAGTCATTGGCGCAGTATTAAATGGTCAGGGCGGATTTTTAAATGCACTTAAAGAGTTGTCAGCGATTAGTGCAGATGATGTTGCTGTACCTGCATTGCAGGGAGGACAGGGATTGCTTGCAAGTTTCTTTGGACCGGATCCGTTGAATCTGTTAGGCGTTGTTATATTAACTTCTCTTGGAACATGGGGACTGCCGCAGATGGTGCACAAGTTTTATGCGATCAAGGATGAGAAAGCGGTTAAGACAGGAACGATCATTTCTACATTCTTTGCGATCATTATTTCCGGTGGATGTTATTTCTTAGGTGGTTTTGGACGTTTGTTTGACTGTCCGGCAATCTATAATCCGGATGGAAGTGTTGCGTATGATTCTATTGTGCCACAGATGTTATCAACCTTGCCGGATCTGTTGATCGGTATTGTGATCGTGTTGGTATTATCTGCGTCTATGTCAACATTATCATCCCTTGTATTGACATCAAGTTCTACATTGACATTGGATTTCTTAAAAGAATCTGTTGCAAAAAATATGAGTGATAAGACGCAGCTTATTGTGATGCGTGTGTTAGTTGCCGGATTTATTATCTTATCCGTTGTGTTGGCGCTGAATCCTCCGATGTTCATTGCACAGTTGATGGGTGTGTCATGGGGAGCATTGGCAGGAGCATTTCTGGCACCGTTTATGTATGGTCTCTACTCTAAGAAGATCACAAAAGCAGCAGTATGGGCAAGTTATATTGTAGGTGTGGGAATCACTGTTTCGAATATGTTTATTAAGTTTATTGCCTCTCCGATCAATGCGGGTGCAATTGCAATGATGGCAGGACTGATTATCGTACCGATCGTAAGTGCGGTTACACCAAAGATGGATAAACAGTATGTAGAGGATATCTTCAAGTGTTATGATGAGACAGTAACCGTTCACGTATCCCATTCTTTAGAGGATTAATAAAAAATGAGGAGATAATGGATATCATTATCTCCTCATTTTTGTGTAAGTATTTAATCGTTCATAGAATATGTCTCTTCTGTTGTGAGTAACTCGAAAGATGAATTCTGGATAGCATCTAAGGCACGTTCCTGATCGTTTGTTTTCAGAACGATGGATGCGTTTTCGTCACCGGATGTTAATCCATACATATATTCTACATTGACACCGGCAGTAGAAAGGATGGCGAGCAACTCGCCGAGCTTTCCGACATGCTGTGTTAATTTTACTGCAATGACATTCGTTGTCATGGCAGAAAGACCTGCTTCTTTTAATACACTTACGGCTTTGTCCGGATCGGATAAGATCAGGCGGAGCAGACCGTAATCACTTGTATCAGCCAGTGACACGGAAACGATGTTGATCTCGTTGTCTTTTAATATCTGAGTTACCTGCTCTAACCGGCCGGCACGATTCTCAATAAATACAGTCAGCTGTTTGATAAACATAAGAATCCCTCCAATTCATAATTAGTCTAATTTTCTCTTGTCGATAACACGAACTGCTTTACCCATGCTTCTCTCGATGGTCTTTGGCTCAACTAATTTGATCTTTGCGTGTAATCCGATCGCCTGATGTACAGCGTGTTCAATCTTCTTTTGCAAGTTCTCTAATTCCTTGATCTCATCAGAGAAGAATCGTTCTTCTACTTCTACTAAGATTGCTAATGTATCCTGATGGTTGACACGGTCTACAATGATCTGATAATTCGGGGTAATGCCGTCTACGGTAAGCAAAGCCGTTTCTACCTGGCTAGGGAATACGTTGACACCACGAATGATCAGCATATCATCAGAACGACCTTTGAATCTGCTGATACGGGCGGTGGTACGTCCGCATTCGCATTTCTCATGTGTGATGCTGGTAAGATCCTTTGTGCGATAGCGGATCATTGGAATACCTTCCTTTGTAAGCGTTGTAATCACAAGCTCGCCGGTCTCGCCGTCCGGAAGTGGTTCTAATGTCTTAGGATCAATGATCTCCGGATAAAAATGATCTTCAAATATATGTAATCCTCTATGGAAATGACAGTCTGTAGCAACACCCGGTCCCATAATCTCAGACAGACCATATATATCATGTGCTTCGATACCGAGACGTTCCTCAATCTGTTTGCGCATATTCTCAGTCCAAGGCTCTGCACCATTCAGAGTTGCTTTTAATTTGATCTTATCCTTTAAGCCCTGCTCCTCAATAACTTCTGCAATATGCATCAGGTATGAAGGTGTACACATCAATCCGGTAGCACCGAAGTCGATCATCATATCGATTAATTTCTTTGTGTTACCGGTAGACATTGGAACAACGGTAGCCCCTAAATGTTCTGCACCGTAATGTCCACCAAGACCTCCGGTGAATAAACCGTAACCGTATGCGACCTGGATAATATCATTTCTTCCAAGACCCGCCATTGCGCAACAACGTGCAACACATTCTGCCCAGACATCGATATCTTTTCTTGTATATCCGACAACGGTAGCTTTTCCTGTCGTTCCGGAAGAGGCGTGGATACGTACAATCTCACTGAGAGGTACGGCAAATAATCCGAATGGATAGTTGTCTCTTAAATCATCCTTGGTAGTAAATGGAAGTTTGTGGATATCCTCGATTCCTCCGATATCACCCGGTTCCAGACCGGCTGCCTGCATCTTCTTACGGTAAGGCTCTACGTTATGATATACGCGGCTTACTTCTTTTCTTAAACGGGCACTTTGCAGATTGGTCATCTCATCTCTGCTCATACATTCTCTTGCTTCGTTCCAAATCATGTTTCTTTCTCCTTGTGTATGCTATTCTGCTTGTGTATCAGAGGCTTCTGTTGATGAATCGGTAGCCTCTGAAGAGTTGTTGGTTGTTTCGGTTGACGGATTCTCGCGGATATACAAAATGTTCTGGTCAATCTTTAAGAAGTCGTCATCTGTAATATAGTAATAATCATCGGATGGCTGAATTGGAATCTCTAATACGACCGGATCCATGTATCCCGGTTTCTCCGCGGTCTTCTTCAGAATATCAATAATGCCTTCCGCAAACTCTGTTTCGTATTCTACTTCCGTTGTGTTATTGTAATTACCATCATCTACCTTACGGTTGAAGTCTTCAATGTAGGCAACGACGTCATCATAAGATGTCTCTAATGTATCAAGCGGATAAACGGTTAATTCCAATGTGTAGGAATCGGATTCTTTGTCTTTCTTTACCTTGGTAACTTCGTATTTGGCATTTGCAAAAATGCTCTGTGCCAGATAATAAAACTCGGAAAGAATGGTTCCGTCATCGACTTCTTTCACTCCATAATAGTTCATGAGGTTATGTGCCTGATAATCCATATTGTCGACATAAACGGCTTCCGCATCCTTCTGGGACACTCCGGTCAATGTCATATAATCCTTCGATATATTCTTATAGTTAATGTCTAAAAGACTGATCGCATATCTTGAATAGACCTTCGCACGGCTGTCAAATAAGCTGCAACCACAAAGGGAAAAAACCAGGATGAAAACCATGGATAGTGTTGTTAATTTCTTGATTGTAGATTTCATAATAAGCCTCCTGCTCACACTTTTGTATATTGTGTTTAATTATAGCATAATTTTACCGGAGTGTCTATTGTCTAAATCGTTGTAACTCGTGGGAAAATATAGTACAATAACAATGGTTTGATAAGAGATGGAGGTTATTATATGAGTAAGAAAAAGGGCGGCAGTATGCCGGTAGCATTGTTGATTTCAGTTATATGGTTAGGTGTTAATTATTATATTTATTATCCGGCGATCAATATTCAGAATCAGGAGTTCTGGTTCTGGCTGTTGTTTCATTCCGTTGTGATTAGTCTGATCTTTATATTTGTAGGGATTGTGGGAAGAAGCCGGAAGGAGAGATTCACCGATGGAGTGAAGAAGAATTTCCGGTATTTTACCAAAGAGAACGGACGGGTGCAGTTGATACTGCTTGTATTGATACCGGTATTTTGTGTTCTGGTATTATTCTTTGGTAATCTTGCCGGTACACCGGTCTTTAATGCAAAGAGATATTCTAAGCTATTGGCGGTTGAGCAGCGGGATGTCACGGAAGATATACCGGAGTCGGAAAATGTAGATAATATTGCATTGATGGATACAAACAGTGCAAGGATATTTGGTAACCGGAGAATCGGTTCGTTGTCGGATGTGGTAAGCCAGTACGAAGTGGAAGATGCATATACACAGATCAATTTAAAGGATACACCGATGAAGGTGGCGAATCTGAAATACGCAGATTTTTTCAAATATCTGAGTAACCGGAAGAATGGAATTCCCGGATATGTCATGGTTAATCCGGTGGATTCGACATCACAGTATGTGAAGCTTGCCAAAGGGATGAAATATGTACCATCCGGTTATTTTAATGACAACATTTACCGGTATGTACAAATGCATAATCCAACCCGTATATTTGACGGATGTTATTTTGAAGTGAAAGATGATGGCAGTCCCTGCTATGTATGCCCGGTCTTGCATGCAAGAGTGGGATTGTTCGGAGGTATGGATGTAAAGGGAGCCGTGCTGCTTGATCCGGTCACGGGTGATATGCAATATTATGATGTTGCGGATATTCCGAACTGGGTAGACAGAGTATATGATGGGGATCTGTTAGAGGATAAATTTAACTGGTATGGAGAGCTTTCCAACGGTTTCTGGAACAGTGTGATCGGTCAGAAGGGATGTATCCGTGCGACGGATGATTATGGATTTAAGACGATCGAGGATGATGTGTGGATCTATACGGGCGTAACTTCTGTTACGGGTGATGCATCCAATGTCGGGTTTGTGATGATCAATCAGAGAACGTCGGAAGCGAGATATTATACTATTTCCGGTGCAGAAGAATATTCAGCGATGTCCTCTGCGGAAGGAGAAGTACAGGAAAAGAATTATAAGGCATCTTTCCCGAGTCTGATCAATGTGGATGGAACGCCGACTTATGTTATGGTGCTGACGGATAATGGCGGACTGGTGAAGATGTATGCCATGGTAAATGTGGAACAGTACAATCTGGTTGTGACAGCGGAGAGTCAGGAAGAGGTCTTTGCAAAGTACAGGCAATTGCTTGCAAAAGAGGGAATCTCGGATTCGGGCGCGGAAGAAGAGACAACAGATACGGAAAAGAAGATACAGTCGGTAACGTTTGTGGTTGCGGATATGGAATATGTTACAATGGATGGAGAGACATACGTTTATCTGAAGAATTCAGACGGAGAGGTTTACAAACAGAAGTTTGCAGACGATGAAAGTATTGTAAAAGTATCGGTGGGGGATGAGGTGACTGTTCAGTATGAGAAGAAGGAGAACGGGATTCATCGGATCATTACGATTGAGATTACGCAGAAGTCGGTGACGGATACGCAGTCTGCAACTACAGAAAGTGCAACCACCGAAGCCGGAGTACCTGTGACAGGTGTAGATAAAGGTGCGATAAAGGAAGACAGACCGGTAGTGACCGATGGGGATACTGCGACAGAAGAACAGACATCAGAAGAACAGACATCAGAAGAGAAAACGACAGAAGATAGCAGCACAGAAAAAGAGGATGGCAGTATATGAGAATATTTGAGACACATGCACATTATGATGACAGGGCATTTGATGATGACAGGAATACAATCCTAGAGGAAATGCACGCAGGCGGTGTGGAATATATTGTAAATGTTGGTTGTTCTATGCCTAATTCCAGAAGTATTGTGGAGTTTGTAAAGCAGTATGACTTTTTGTATGGAACGGTTGGCGTTCATCCGGAGGATGCAGCGGGACTGACAGAAGCGGACATGACAGAGTTGAAAGAACTTTCAAAGAGAGAGAAGATCTTAGCGATCGGAGAGATTGGTTTAGATTATTACTACGAGGAAGAGACAAAGGAGCTGCAGAAGAAGTGGTTTGCCGCGCAGTTGGATGTGGCAAAGAGGCGGAAGCTTCCTGTCATTATTCACAGCCGGGATGCGGCAAAGGATACATTGGATATCATGAGAGCAGAACATAACGGACAGACCGGAGGTGTTATTCATTGCTTTTCCTATGGTGTAGAGATGGCAAGAGAATATCTGAATATGGGGTATTACATTGGTGTTGGAGGAGTTGTAACATTTAAGAATGGGAAGAAGCTCAAGGAGGTTGTTGCATATACACCACTTGACCGGATTGTATTAGAGACGGATGCACCATATCTGGCGCCTGTGCCTTACCGGGGGAAACGTAACTGTTCCTTGTATCTGACAAACGTGGCAGAGGAGATTGCAACGATCAAGGGAGTAGATGTTGATACGGTATATGAGACAACCTTTGCAAATGCGAAGAAACTATATCAGATGTAGGAGGAATGTTACATGACAGAAGAACAGATGAATGTATATAAAATGCGAATTGCGCAGGCAGGAATTGCTGAGATGACAACGATCATGTTAGAGATGGAATTGCAGTGGATGGAAGATGCAGTTGCGGCGTATGAGGAGAAGAATTTGGATGAATTCGTACATTGCGTAGATAAGGCACAGGCGGTTCAGGTAGAACTTATGAATGTGATGAACCGGGGCAATGAAGTAGCAGAGGACGTGTATGCGGTGTTTGCATATATTAATAAGCAGTTGATTCGGTCTAAGATCAAAAGACAGCCGTTAGAGTTTGATCGTCTGCGGGCTATGTTACAGAAATACCATACAAGTTTTCAGGTAATTGAGAAGACGGATCAGGGAGGTCCGGTTATGCAGCAGAGCGAGAAGGTCTATGCAGGACTTACTTATGGAGCGGGGGGGCTGGTAGAGAGCAGTACAGGCGGAATGGACTATACAGTATAATACCTGCTTGACGTGGTGTGATATACTAGATGTATAAGTGTGAATACAACTTTCGGGTGAAAGTGGATTTAGGAGGATATGAGTATGAAGAAAGACGATTGTATTTTTTGTAAGATTGCAAATGGAGAGATTCCATCCACTACGATTTATGAGAACAGTGATTTTCGGGTATTTTTTGACATCAACCCGGCAAGTAAGGGACATTGTCTGATCGTGCCGAAGCAGCATTATAATGACATTTTTGATATGGATGCAGAGACTGGTGGTAAGTTGTTCTCTCTGGCAACAGTGGTAGCGAGAAGTCTTAAGAAGGAGCTTAATTGCGAGGGAATGAACATTGTACAGAACAATGGATTGATCGCAGGACAGACGGTATTTCATTTTCACCTGCATTTAATTCCAAGATATACCGGTGATACCGTGAATGTCGGCTGGGTGCCGGGTGAGGCGAATCCGGATGAACTGGCAGACCTTGCAAAACGGGTTCGTAAGAACATATAAGAAGTTTGTTGCAGTGACAGAAATGAGACCATCGCACTTGGATACAGGAAGAACGGGAAGTGGGATGGTCTTTTTTTAGAAAGAATGGTTAGATATGGATGACATTATGATTGAAGTTAAGGATATGTGTTTTGGCTATGGCAAAGATGCGATCCTTTCCAATGTGAATTTGACAGTGAAACGACAGGAGTATGTTGGAATTATCGGTTCAAATGGTGCCGGTAAAAGCACATTGATGCGGTTGATCCTCGGACAACTGACACCAAGTGAGGGTCAGGTCAATGTGCATACAAAAGCAATCGGGTATGTGCCACAAGTCGGATTCCGGGAAGTCAGCAATTTTCCGGCTAATGTGGAAGAGATCGTGTTGACGGGATTATACAAGCAGATCGGTATGTTTCATTTGCCGAAGAAGGAACACAGGCAGAAGGTGAAGAAAGTGCTGGAACTGGTGGGAATGCAGGACTTTCGGACGAGAATGTTGTCCGAAATGTCTGGTGGTCAGCAGCAGCGGGTTCTGATTGCGAGAGCCCTGATCGGAGAGCCGGAGCTATTGGTGTTAGATGAGCCGCTTGCCGGAATTGATAAGGAGGCGGGAGAGGCTTTGTATCTGTTATTGGATAAGCTCAATAAGGAATATGGTATGACGATCGTTATGGTAACACACAACAGGGAACAGGTTGCGAAGTATACGAACCGGTTCTATCATGTGACAAATGGTGGGGTTCATCTGGATAAGTCATCGGTTCTATGTGATGAAGTGATGAAGGATAAGATGATTATTGCAAAGCCGAAACGGTACAATACCCACGGAGGAGCCGGCAGGATTCATTCGGTAGAGGTGGAAAAGGAAGCACCGTATGATGCTTCGTATAAAGGATCAAAGAAGGAGGATAAGTAATGTTTGATATATTTCAGTATGCATTTATGCAGAAAGCATTTCTGGTGGGTATTCTCCTTGCAGTTATCATACCGCTAATTGGTGTGATCGTTGTATTGAAACGATTGTCGATGATCGGGGATGCGTTGTCACACACTTCGCTTGCAGGTGTGGCACTTGGACTGATCCTTGGTATCAATCCGATTGTGGGAGCTGTTGTTGTCTGTATGATCGCAGCATTTAGCATTGAGGGGATCCGTAAGGCATTGCCAAAGTATGCCGAGATATCCATATCGATTATTATGTCGGTGGGAATTGGACTTGCAAGTGTGTTGTCCGGTTTCATAGAGGATGGAACAGCATTTAATTCCTTTCTGTTTGGAAGTATTGTGGCGATTACAGATACGGAAGTGGTTATGGTTATTATTGTAACCATCATAGTGGTTGCAGTGTTTTTGTTGTTGTATAAGGAGCTGATGTTTATTACATTTGATGAACCGGGTGCGGTGCTTGCAGGAGTGCCGGTGAAGAAGATCAACTTTGTGATCACGCTGCTCACAGCGATTACGGTGTCCGTTGCAGCACGGAGCGTTGGAGCGTTGATGGTATCGTCCCTTATGGTCATTCCGGTTGCATGTGCCATGCAGCTTGCCAATAGTTATAAGAAGACGGTGATCTATTCCGTGCTGTTTGCGTTGCTGTTCACAATCGTTGGGTTGTTCCTGTCATATTATATGAATTTGAAACCGGGCGGAACGATTGTACTGACAGGGGTTGTGGTACTGATACCGTTAATGTTTGTGAAGAGCATTGGACACGCTAGAATGTGATGTATCTGCGTTATACGGCACGGTTTGGGAATGGTTGTTTCGCTGACATTATATGATGAGGATGGAAAAGGTTTGGCTGAGAGTTTGATTTATCGGGTGAAAAGGTTTGCTTGAATAACGTGAGAACGTATAATAAAATACAGTGTGAATGGATATCAGAGTAAGGAAACATAATGGAAATTGTTCGTTAGGAGGAGATAATGAAAAAGTTATTACTACAGACAGGAATAGGTTTTCTGTTTGCGCTTACCGGATTACTGTTTCACACAGGTGATTTTCAGGTACAGGCAGCAGAAGAGACGACATTAGAACCGGTAAAATATATCAATCGTTATTATGATGAAGAAAAAGGGGAAGTTGTCAGCGAATCAGAAGTATGTGAAGATTATACAGTTCTGACGGCAGATATAACCACTTTGAAGAACGGCTGGTATGTGGTAAAAGACAATGTTGAAATGGGCAGCACAGTCGAGATTCATGGAGATGTCAGAGTGATCATTGAAGATGGAAAACAGTGGGCAATTTACAATAGCAATATCCATGTTACCGGAACCAACAAATTTACAGTATATGCAGGAGCAGAGCAGACCGGCGAGTTAGTGGTCACGAAATATTATAATGATGATGGGAATGCAAGCATTGGAGGTGATGGTGCGGACACTTTGGAAAATGGTGAAAGCTGCGGTACGATCATATTCAATGGTGGGAAAGTGACAATCACAAGAGGATATGGTGGAACAACAATAGGAACTGGAACATATGGAAATGGTGGTAGTATTGTGATCAATGCCGGAACGTTGTCCTGCGCATCAGAACCGAACCCATTGAATGGAGCAAATATCGGAAGCGGTGCAGATGGAAGTGGCGTTGAGATTCAGATGAATGGTGGAGATGTTACGGCACGGGGAGATGTTTCTGTAGTAAACAGCGGTTATACTTTATTTGGAAGACTGACCGATCGGGTGACAATGAATGGAGGTTTGCTGACAACAAGATTCTGGAGTGAAACAGGAACGAAAAAAGTGAATCTGATCAGTCCATCCTTTACTTATAATAGTGGTGTTGTGAAGAATGGTTACAACCAGACCATCACAGTCAGAAATATGAAAGAGGATGTGACTGTACCGGACGATTATGTAATGACAGTGGCAGAAGATGAAACACTGACAATACCGCAAGGAATGGAGCTTGTGAACAATGGAACCGTTCGTTCTTATGGAACACTGATCAATGATGGAATAATTACAAATAATGGTACATTTAAGATCAATGAGAAAATCAACGGAACAGGAACCTATACCGGAACAGAAGCACTTGTTGCAAAGAGTGTGATAATTCCAGAGAGGGAACATGTATCAGTTTCTTCCGGCAAATTAGTACAGCGGGTAATGCCGGGAGATGCAATGGAAGAAGTAGTCCTTACAGTTGAGGAAGGATACGAATTTGCAAAAGGAGACGTGACGCAGGAATATAGTGGGATCAAAGTGACAAAAAAAGATTTGAGAACGCTTGTGATTTCCGGAGAGCTTGCAGCAGATGCAGCAGAAGATGTGGCGATCACGATTCCTGAGATCAGTCCGAGTGCACAGGGAATAGAGCTTGCCGTCACTATAGATGTAACGGAAGGAGAAAAACTTCCTGATACAGCACAGGTAGCGGGAAATGCAGGTAGAGTTAAAAGCATAACTTACTATTCAGATGGAAATGAGATAGCAGATGCTACTTCCGATGGCTATGAATATGGCGTGAAAATGATCATAGAGCCGGCAGAAGGCACAGAGTTTTCCGCACTTACCACAGCAAAGATCAATGGCATGGACGCACAGGTCGTTATCAATTTAGAAGATGGTACGGCACAGATCACGGGTATCATACCGGCAGTCATAGAACATGGAGCATTTTATATTGACCGGACATATGATCCGGCTGCCAAAAAGGTGGCTTCAGAATTAAAGGAATGTAAAGAGTTTCGCCGCCTGACAACAGCAGAATGGACAGATGGATGGTATTATGTAACAAAGGATATAGTTTTGTGGCATGTCGACGTAAAAGGAGATGTCAGATTGATCTTAGCAGATGGTGTGACACTTAGCGTGACAAATAATATCGATGTTAAAACAGGATCATCCCTTACTATTTATGGACAGGAGAACCAGACAGGAACGTTAAATGCAAGAAATGCAGACAGGGCAAATGATCCCGCAATCGGGAATGCGTATAGCTGCGGAAAGATCGTGATCAATGGAGGAATCATCAAAGCCCGTACTTATTCAAGTTCTTATCCCGGAATCGGTTCGAAAGGAGCGGAGATAACGATCAATGGCGGTCTGATCGATGCATCTTCCGGATATGGATATGATATAAGAGGAGATAAGGTGACGATCAATGGAGGAGAGATCACCACAAACAATAAGGGAATCGCTGCAAGCATTCAACAGAATGGAGGCATCTGGACAGATGTTAATAATAAAGTGGCGGCAGCAGCGGAGCTTTCCAAGGACGTTGAGATCGCAGAAGGCAGCAGGATGACAGTGCCGGAAGGAGCAGTATTAACGATACCGGAAGGAGTAACACTGAAAAATAATGGTGTGCTGACAGTTTTAGGAGCAGTTGATAATCAGGGAACATGGATAAACAATGGAACAGTGAGGATAGGGTCAGCCGAACAGTTGTCCGGTAAAGATATCACAGATAATGGCAGTGGTTTGTACTGTCAATATCTGAGTGCGGATGAGATCATAGTGCCGTCCGGACTTACTTACACAGGAGAAGATCAGATAGAAGCAGTCAAAGCAGTGATCGCCCTAAAGACTGACCAGACCGAAGGAGTTACTGCGTTAGGACAGACATTTGTGAAGGATAATAATACGGATGACTGGAGTTATGTGATCAAAAAACGAGGTAATGTCGTAAGTGAAGTCAAAGAGAAAGGCACATATACAGTTGTATATACCAATACGGAAATTACACTCATGAAAGATTTTGCAATCGAACAATTTGAGCTGACAGAAGATATGATGAGCGGAATCGAAGCTTCGTATTATTTTACAGGAAAAGGAGTCGAACCTGTTCCGGTGATCACTTCTTATGATGGAACTGTTTTTGAAAATGGATATGACTATCAGGTGACTTATGAAAACAATACAGAACCGGGAACTGCAACTATGACGGTTAAGGGAACAACAAGCTGTATGGGAGAATTTTCTACCACATTTTCTATTCAGTATTTAGAGATGCCGGAACTTGCATTAGAGGCAGTAGAAGGCAAAAAGGGGTATTATGTATCCGATGTGTTGTTAAGCAGCGAGGGATATCAGATTGCAGAAGTGCTATCACAGGATACACCGGTTAAAAAATTAGAATGGAAAGATGTACTTACTTATTCAGAAGATGGTGATTATACAAAAGATATCCGCTTTAAAAATAAATCCGGTGCGGTTACGGATGTGAAAAATGTGACATTTAAGCTTGATCAGACAGGACCGGTAGCAAATATCCGCATAGGATCTAAAAATTATCAGAATGAATTATACGATAAACTTGTTTATCGGCATTACAGATTAGATCAGAATGAAGTTCAGATTCAGTGTGAAGATCAGGCAAGTCAGACAGCATCGGTAGAGTATCTGGTCTCACAGGAGAAGCTGACAGCGGATGAATTAGCCAACGGAACATGTGACTGGCAGACATATGATGAAGAGCAGAAACCTTGTATATTAAATGATGCGAAGCAGATCGTTTATGTAAAAACGACAGATCATGCAGGAAATGTTAATTATGCCGGAACGGAAGGAATCTATGTAGACACAACAGCACCGAGGATAACGGATCTTGCGATTTCTGCTGACCAGGATACGTTAAGGGAAACACAATTTGTATTCTCATTCCGGACGGATGAGGCAGGAAGTTATTTCTTTGTGGTACTTTTAGCAGACGAACAAATGCCGAAAGCAGACCGTGTTTTAGAAATAGCAGAGGGCAATGCCGGTGGCAAGACCGTTATATGTGGAACGGGGAAAGTTGCACAGGAAGATATGGCGGAAGACGGAACTGCACTTGTAACAGAACAGGTAACAGGCCTTCTTGCAGATACTGCATATAAAGTATATGTTGTGATGCAGGATGATATTTATGATATTTCAAAAACGGCAAAAGGTGAGCTGGTGCATAACAGGTCTGAAGTGTTTGCAAGTGATACACAAAGAACAGCGAAGTATATTCCGCAGGATGATGCAAAGGCACCGGAGCAGACACAGACACCGGAGCAGACACAGACACCATTGGCAGAGCTGGATAAAAGATACCGGGTCACCGGAGCAGCTACAGCAGAATATGAGGGTCCTCTTTCGTCGGATAAGAAGAAAGTTGTGATTGCAGATGCCATAGAATACAATGGAAACGTGTACAAAGTAACTTCTGTTGCAAAAGATGCATTTAAGAACAACAAACGGATCACAGAAGTAGTTGTCGGTAAAAATGTGACCACCATCAAAGACCGGGCATTTGCAAATGCGAAAGCCTTAAAGAAAGTGACATTAGGCAAAAATGTCGCAAAGATAGGTAAGCATGCATTTAAAGGTTCTAAGAAGTTAAAGACGATTGTAGTGAAATCCACAAAGCTTAAGAAAAAAGGTGTAAACAAAGCAGCCTTTAAGGGAATATCCACTAAAACCACAATCAAGGTGCCGAAGAAAAAAGTAAAGGCATATCGGGCATTATTTCGGACGGCGGGACTTGGGAAAAAGGTTAAGTTGAAGTAATGGAAACGGGACGAAGAAAACGTCCCGTTTTTTATACAAAAATAAGTTGGAGTGGGGATGTTTATTTGTTTATGAATATATTGCAAATGAACCATGAAATTGATATAATATTTTATATATTTCAATGATAAAACCGGAGGGGAAGTATGATAATTGTAATATGTGATGATGACAGAAAGGAATTAGAGGGAATTCAGAGAATATGTCAGCAGTGTTGCAATGCAGAGGACAAGATTATAACCTATTCGGATTCGACAGAGTTGTATAAATGGTTGATGATGGAGAATTGGAATGTGGATCTATTTATACTGGATATAGAAATGCCAAAGATGAGTGGACTTGAACTGAAACAGCAGATATCAAAAATGTGTATTGATACGCATATTTTGTTTGTGACAAGTCATAGTGAGGTAATGGGGAATGCATTTGGCAAATATGTAATTGGATTTGTTGATAAGAAAGATTATGAGGGACGAATTAGACAGAGCTTGAGGGAGGTTCGGGAAGAGATTGGGAAGGAAAGTACAATACAGGTAGAAGATACGAATGGAATACATATATTTCGTCCTAAAGAGATTGTGAAGATAGAGGCACAACATGTCTATACGCGTGTGGAACGGATTCTATATTATGATTTTGACAAAGAAAGTTTTAAAACGGAAATAAAAGAATATCGTATTAGTTTGGGAAAATGGGCAAAGTGTTTAGATTCAGTAGAATTTTATCAAATTAATCGTTCGCTCATTATTAATTTTCATTATGTAGAACGTTATAACAATATGAATGAATTAGAGTTTATTAATGGAGAAAAATATGCGGTACCAATCAAGAAACGGAAAGCAGTAAAGATAGCATATAACCAGTACTGTATAAGAAAGGCAAGATATATGTGATGATAGAATTTAATGATTGGTCATTCGGAACAATTTTTTGCCATTCAGAACATAAGTATTGAGTTAGATGATATGGATTTATATTATGGAATTATCGTATGACGAATAGAGCTCGGAAAGAAGAGAATATGCTAACTATTGATTGGACTAGCTGGTTCTGGAAATTTATAACTGGACGAAAGTAAATAAGATAAGAATTTATTGAAAGGTGTAGAAAAAGGGGATATGTTATAAAATGCTGGAATTATTGGTGTACGTTATGGATAAGGTTGTAGTCTTATGTTTGTACCTTACAATATTAAATAATATTTTTGGTATTAGGCTATCTTGTAAGAAAAAAAGATGGATTGCAGTCGTGTTATTAACGTTGGTGGGAACTGTATTTGTATATGGAGCACAATATTATTTGAATGTTGATGACATATATGGTGTGACAATTTTGGCATTTGCAGCACCGTTTTTTTTAGTGGAAGAAAGGGGAAAGGTGAAAATGGGCGCCCTTTTTCTTGCCTTCTTTTTAATCAGTCTGTTTAATGATTGTGCGAACGTAATTATTTCATATATAGGGAAAACAAATCTGAAAAAATTGATAATAAGACAAAATCATTTTATAGAGTTTGAAAAAGATATATTATTGTTGTTGGTTTTTCTGCTAATCGGTATATTTTTTCAAAGAAAGGTAAAGAAACTTTACTATCTTATAAATGGTAGATCATATTTTGTAATTCTTATAACATTATTCCTAATAAATAATTGTATGGGATTTGTAACAATTGGATTATTTGCACAAGAATATTCGACAAGCTTAATGAGGATGTTGGTGTTTGTTTCATTTATATTAGGAATATTAATTCTCTTTGTACTAGGATATATGCTATATCTTATGAACATTAGACTAGGACAATATCAAATGATTCAGACATTTGAGAAAGAGGCAAAAACGAGAGAGTCATATTACAATCAATTATATGAGAAAAACAGAGAATTGCGAAGATTCAGACATGACTATCATCATCATCTTAATTGTATATATGCATATGTTAATAAACGGGAGTATGACCAGTTAGAATTGTATTTATCTAATTTAATAAATTGGGAAGAAAATTTATTAAATAAACAGGATTGTTATTCTGGAAATTCGGTAATTGATGCGGTTATATATGGTGTTTTGTCACAGACGGAAGATAATAATATTGAGTTTGAATATAGGGGTAAGATTGCGGAAAAATTAAAGATTAATAGTGCGGATTTATGTATTGTGTTGGCTAATGCCTTGGAAAATGCAGTGGAAGCCTGTTGCAAGTGTGCGGAAAGAAAAATTGAGATGGAAAGTCGCATGTATGCAGGAAATTTGCAGATAGAAATTAAAAATACATATTTGGTTTCAGAACAAGATGCATATTCTTTAAAGAAAACAAGTAAAAAAGATAAGAACAATCATGGGTACGGAATACAAAATATGCGGAGAGTTGTTGAAAAATATAATGGAGAATT
The DNA here is from genome assembly GCA_000431135.1 of Clostridium sp. CAG:590. Taxonomy (GTDB): domain Bacteria; phylum Bacillota; class Clostridia; order Lachnospirales; family Lachnospiraceae; genus CAG-590. The sequence continues at coordinate 50,161 of HF987815.1, read as the reverse complement.
AATCCAACAGGTTAAGGAGGGAAAATTTATAACTTTAATTCAAATGAACGAATTGGATATAAATGTATAAATTAGCCATTCAGAACAAAAATTAGCCGCTCAGAACATGAGTGCTGTATTTGACCGGAGAATAATTTAAAATTAAATTGTCATACGAAATACATAGAGCTCTAAATGTTATTGAATTTGTGTTGTTGTTTGCAAATTATATCGATCGTAGACAATATGAATAAGATGACAGATGTAGCAAAAGAAAAAAGATTAGATAGGAGTGAATTTTATGAAGAAAAAATTTATGTATTTGGGTGTACTTGCGGCACTGTTTGTATCGGCAATGGGAATGACGTCATTTGCTGCATTAGCTACCTTTACTGCAAAAGATTATAATCCAACATGTTATGTGGCACTAAAAAATACGAGTGGATCAACTCGATATTGCTCAGTGTATTTGTATCAATCAGGGTATAGTGATGGAACAAATTTGGAAACACTTGGTTCTAGTAGGGATTCAAAGGCAAACGGAGGAATTGTATCTGTTTCAAAGACACCAAGTAAATCATATGCATATGGGACAGGGATGATTTATAAGGGTTCTAAGGCATCAACGGGAGTGGCAAAAACATTTCATAAAAAAATTAAGTAGTGAATTAGTGCCGGACTGCCTTATGTGCAGTCTGGCAAATTTGAGAGGGAAGAAATGAAAAGTATGAAAAAAGCAGTATATATTTTAATGATATTGATAATGGCATATATGTGTACAGGATGTCAGTCAGAGTTACTGTTTACCGAGATAACGAATAAAGAATGCTTGCCATATGAAACAACAATAGTTCCGTTGAAAAGTGTAGATGAAATGATTGGAGCATTTTCTGTGAGCGGGGAAAGAGCATATATTAGTACATTAGATGATAAATCAAAGCTACAAGATTATATTGTTAATATGAATGATTGGTCTGTGACATCTGTAAAAAATTCGGAATTAGGGGAAGATGATTGGTGTTTTTTACGAACGGTGGATGCAGAAGGCAATATAGTTATGATGGTTAGGAAGAATAATACAGTAGAAGGAATGGAACATTCGATTGTTGTGACAAAATTTAAACCAGATGGGGAAATATTGTTGCAGAAGGATATTACATCGTGGATTACGCAAGTAGATTTTTCAGAAGGGGATATGGGAGACGTTGTTGCAGTTAAGATAGGGAAAAAGGGTGATCTGATTATTATTATGAAACATCAGGGTATTGTATTAGATTCAGAATATGAAAAACCTCAATATATTGAATTGGATAAAGGAACAATACAGTCAGCTGCCTATATGAAGAATGGAAAAGTGGTTTGTGGAATCGAACAGGAGAAGAATTATTATTTACAAGTCTGCAATCCTGAGAATGGAAGATGGGAAAAACAGGCAGATTTTAATAACGGTGATTTTGATCAGTTATATGATAGGACTTTGTTGGATGGGGCAGATTATGATTTTTATTATAAAGATGAATATGCAATATATGGGTTTGATATGAAGAGTGAGGAGTATATCAAAGTGGTTGATTATAAACAGTCAGGAATTACAGCGGAACTTGGAGAACGCTATTATATCAGACCAATTGAAGGAAATAGGATGCTGGGGCTTATAGTTCCTACTGAAGGAGCGGAGTTTCGGTTATATACACCACGGGAAAAATAAGGAGGAGACGGACGGATGCAATATGTGTATTTGAATCTTAAAAATGGCATAATAAAAGATCTCATTATTTTTATACTGATGATTATAAGCATGGTTGTTTCTGTCATTGTTATATTGTTTTCCTTTGGATTATATCATCATATGGAACAAAAGAAGATAGATGCGAAATTTGGGCAGAAGGCAGTTTCTATGAACTTTGTGGATGATACTTATCAGGTAACAACAAAAAGTGCAGTGCTGGAAACCTGTAAAGATCTGCCAGAAGAAGTGTTGAGTCAATGTTATTTTTATGCAACTGCAAGGCTGAAAGGGGAAGAACGGATAGAGGATCATGATGTGGATATAATTGCAACATTGTCGTTATATTATGCAATTTGTGATGATAGAGTAACTGCGGCAGATATTGGAACGGAATGGAAGGAACAAGGAGCTCTTACGAAAGGAGAATGGTTCAGCGCGGAACAGGTGGAAAATGGAGAATTGGTGTGTATTGTTATGGATCCATCTATTCAGTATGTTTATTCTAGTGAGGCAGATGAACGGTATGGAAAACAATTTGAACTAGATAAAGACGGAAAATGTACATTTGATGGAAAAAAATATACGCCAATTGGTTATATGAGAGGGGGGCCCATGCCAATTGTTCCAATTACAACAGTAGATAATGATATTTATATAAGTGGATTAAGTATCGTTTTTGAAAATGTCGTAAGCAGAGAAATGTATGATCAGATAAAAGAGGTGTTTGATCATCATTTTGGAAATAAAGTAGCTGTTTCGAAAATGACGGCTCCGGATGTAGACGGGGAGAAGTTTTATGGTACATTGATGATTACATGTGTTGCCATGGCAACCTTGTCTGGGGTTATAGTGGCTGTACTATATGAATATATACTCTTACAACGAAAAAGAAGATTTGCCATTTTTAGAGTGTGTGGACTTACTTTACATAGGGCTAGGCGAATGTGTTTAATGGAATGCATGATAATCGGAGTGCTTTCATATGGAATAGCAATTTTGTTTTTTGAATGGATAGTGCGTCCAAGTGCACAGAAGGTATATATTTACATAGGACAATCATATTCATTAAAGACTTATGCCGTTCTAGGGGGAATGTATCTTGGGATAATGCTACTTGTATTAGAAGGGATGCTTTTCTTTAAAATGCAGAGAAACGTATTAAAGGCATACTATGGATAGGGGTGAAGAAGATGTTATTACGTCTAAGTTTGAGAGACTTGAAACGAAACTTGATATTGAATTTGTTAATATCCCTATTGCTCATGATGGTGTTTGTTGTATTGATTACCGGAACTTCTGCTGTTGTTATGAGAATGCAACAGTATAAACAAATTCAACCATATTTAGAAAAAAAGGGAATGTTTTTACAAGCAAATGCACTTTTACATGGTGAGGAAATGTATTTGTATAAAGATTCCGATGAAATAAAGCAGTATCTGTCAGGGGCAGAGAATGTGTTATCTGTTGCAAGATTGTTGGGAGCCTCATATGAGGGAAAGGACATTAATGTATGGTGCTATAGCGATGAGGTGGTCCATATTTTGTGTCCGGAGATGGAAAAAGGCAGATATTTTAAAGACGAAGATGTTCATTCGAATATTTTAAAGGCAGTTGTATCATATAATGAGGAGGGCATTGAGGTTGGAGATCGTATTCAAATAAAAAACGATCAGATTCTCGGTAATTATCAAGAGGTGGAGATTATTGGTGTTATGAAGGATGGGGAAGATCTTTATCAACCTGAATATATTGGAGAATTGACTCAGGATTATAGACAATGCTTTCAACCATATTATTATAAGGTGCAGAATGATACACCTGTTATTTTGATTGCTGAAAAGCAAATTCTGGCTAATCAAGGGAAAAGATGGTTTCCAAGTGTGAATTATCGCGTGAGTGATGTGGGATTCATGAAAGAGATTTCAGGTCCGATTGTGATTACATATCCAGAAACGGTTACGGATGCTCAGATAGAAAATGATATGGTTGCTATGATTGGAAATGGGTCGATGTTAATGATGAGAAAATCTTTGTCGGAGGTAAATGAGAATAGTGTACGATATGTTTATGAAGATATTAAAAACCTGATGCCTGTTATTATTTGTAGTATACTTTTTATTATAATTGCTGCGACAAGTGTGGGGGTTGTTTCTGTTAAGAAAAGTATGGAACATTATGCGATATATTATATTTGTGGCTATCGATGGAAACAATGTGCAAGAATTAGTCTGATAAACATGTTTTGCATGGCCTGTGGTGCGTTAATGATAGTTTGCGCAGCTATATTTTGTATGCAGATTATGGGGAAATTAGAGAATACGGCAGTTTTCCTTGGAATTCCACAATTGTTAGTTTGCAGTGTGGTTTTATTATTATTTGTGTTGTTGGCATGGATGCTTCCGATGATATTAGTTATGCGGACTTCGGCAAAGCAAGTATTGTGTAAGAATCGTTAGGAGGATGAAATACTATATGAAAAGATGTAGGTTGATTTTATATATGTTGTGTCTGGTATTCATAATGATGGCGTGTGGAAAAGAGGATACGGAGACTAAGAAAAATGATATGGTGTATACATCGGAGAATCTCGCAACAGCTGGAGTAAAGGGGATGGTAAATTCTTTTGTGGTATGGCAGGGGCGCATATATATGTACACCATAGAGCTGGATGATGAGGATGAGATAAAACAAATACCTCATTTGTATTCTGTGGATTTAAGTGGTAACGGCTTGGAAGAAAGAGATCTGCCTAATGTGGAAGGAAAAATAGAGAATTTGATTTTTTTAACAGATAATGAAAATCTGGAGATGTTTTTAGAAATCCAGACAGAATCGGAACAAGATCGATGTTTCTATGTGGTAGATTATCATAGCAGAGAAAAGAAGAGATTAGAGAACTTTGTACAATTTTCATCGGAGGAAGCGATGGTGAGAGTTTTAAAGGTGAAACAGGGGCAGATTGTTGTTGCGACTTCTAAACGTTTTTTGGTGTGGAATGAAGATGGGACTGGGCAAACAGAGATAAAATCACAAGAACCGTATATAGAGTGTATAGCAAGAACGAAGGATGGAGATATTGTTAGCACACAGACAGATCAAAAGAAAATGAAGATTAGTCGGTTAAATGCGGAAACGTGGAAATGGGAATCCGTATTAACAGTGAAGAATATATCATCCGTGTCTGGGGGAGAATCTCTGATCGATGGTAGAGATTATGATTTTTATTATCGTGACGACACTGGAATATATGGTTATTCTTTTGAGGAAAAGAAACAGATAAAATTGTTAGATTATGTGGCTTCTAATATTCAATCTAGCTATATTTATAGTATTGTGCCAGTTGCGTTAGACCAAATGGTTGGAATTGCAGAGGATGGAAACAATGGAAAGGAAAAATTTGTATTGTATACAAAGGTAGATCCGAATGAAGTGACTGAAAAGACTATTCTAGTATATGGTGCAATGAGATTAAATGAACGTGTGAAGGACGCAGTCATACAGTTTAATAGGAATAATCCTAAATATGAAATACAGTATCGGGACTATTCCTCTTATGAAGATCCACAACAACAGTTTGCTGTGGATGTGGCAACGGGGAAAGTGCCGGATATTATAGACTTGTCCGATGTATCGATTAAGCAATATGTGGAAAAGGGACTACTGGAGAATTTACTACCTTATTATCAAAAGGATGAAGATGTACATCTAAATGATATGCTTTCCTCAGTAGTAAAAGCAATGGAAATAAAGGGGGGATATTATTACATTAGTCCATCATTTCGCATATCTACGTTGGTAGGCAAGAAGAAAATTGTAAATGATACAGAAAGGTGTAATTTGAAACGATTGGAAGAGTTAGCTCAAGAAAATCAAGAAGCAAGTTTACTTATATGCAATAATAAAGAAGATATGCTGAATGTGTTGCTTGCGTATTCTATCAATGATTATATTGATTGGGAAAATGGAGTGTGTAAATTTGACGGGGAAAGATTTAAAGATCTCCTTAATTTTTGCAATCAAGGAACATATTTGGATAATGATTCGGAACAGAATGAAACTGAACAATTGCGTATGGACAAAGTGCTATTAACAACGGCGTCAATTGGTGCGGAGGATGTAGAGATATATCGGTCTGTGTTTGGAGAAGAAGTCTCTTTTGTAGGGTATCCAGGTCAGGAAGAGGGGGAAACTTATTTTTCATTTCAAGATGTACTTGGTATGTCGGTGCAATCTGAAAACAAAGAAGGTGTATGGCAATTCCTGAAAATGTTTATGATGTTGGATTATCAAGGACAGATACAGGACGCGGGATTGATAAATGCGGGAATTCCAACGCGAGAAGATGCTTTTGAAATGTATATGAAAACGCGAACGGCTACAGAGGATTATACGGATGAATTTGGCGTGGAAATAAGTCCGATGAAGTATGATTGGGGAGATGGAGATGTTGAAATAAGTGTAACACCCTTGACATTGGACGAGGAAAAACAGTTTCGAAATTTAGTAAGTCAAACTCATTTGACAGGATATTATGAAGAGACGGTTATGGGGATTGTTGAAGAGGAATCCTCCAATTACTTTTATGGACAACAGTCATTGGATAAAACGATACAGGTAATTCAGGATCGTGTGACAAAGTATGTGAATGAGAATCGGTAAAAGAACATGGGAGGAAGGGCAATGATTGAATTTAAGAATGTCACAAAAGTTTACAATGCGAAAAAAGGAAATGCATACGAGGCACTACATGGTGTGAATATGAAAATCGAAGATGGAGAACTTGTTGCAATCGTAGGAAAATCCGGTGCAGGTAAGTCTACGTTGTTGCACATATTAGCATGTATTGATACTTATGAGGATGGTGAGTTCTACATAGATGATATGTTGATCAAGAATCTGTGTGAGAAACAGATGGCGCAGATTCGAAATGAAAAGATTGGACTTGTGATGCAGGATTATGCATTGGTTGAGGATTTTACAGCCATGCAGAATGTAATGCTTCCGATGGACTTTGCAAAGAAAAAAAGGAAGAAGAAAGATAGAAAAGCAGAAGCAATGGAAGTGTTAAGACAGTTAAAACTTGAAGAATTTGCGGATAAAACGGTTTCACAGTTATCAGGGGGACAGAAACAGAGAGTAGCGATTGGACGGGCAATTGTAAATTATCCGGAGGTTTTATTGGCGGATGAACCGACAGGTGCACTTGATTCTACAAATGCACAAGCAATCATGGAATTGTTTCATATGATTCATGAAAAGGGGACAACCGTGATTATTGTAACGCATGACATGGAGATTGCAAATGAATGTGACCGTAAGATTGTAATCGCAGATGGATGTATCGTTGAAGAATAAGAATATTATTGCGGTCAGATACGAATCTGTAACTTATCAGATGATAGTCTACAGATAATGTGCAATCGCATATAACACCAACAGATGTACCGGATAGAACCAGTAGAACAACATCTTCACCTGTGGGCCCCGTTTGCCATTATAAAATGTAATAAATACCATTGCGATGAGACCATACAGTTCAAAAGATCCATAAAAGATATAGAGGATAAGCGCGGTTAATATGAATCGCATCCATGGTGTTTCTCTGGTCAGATAGAACATACAGATTAAGAGAACGCCTCCAATTCCATAATCGCAGTGTACAAAATAAGATGCTGCAAAGATGAGCACAAATGGAATCGCATAGATTCTTTTTGTGTTCATTTCTTCTAAACAAAAGATTGCGGCGAGACCGAATGCTAATGTAAGAAATACATTCTGATGTCCCCAGTCCATAAGAGTTCCGAAGAATGCAAGATCAAACGGAATCTCTGAAATGATGGCAAATATACAAAGCCGTATCAGGTAATTTGTATGATTTCTGGTGTGATGGAATCCCTCGATAATCAAGAAACAAAAGATGGGAAATGCAATTCGCCCAACTGCACGAAATACCATGTCTTGTGGGAAAAATATATAACCAATGTGGTCTGCTAACATTGAAATAATGGCGATCATTTTCAATGTAAAGCTGTCCAAAAATCCGCTTTGTTTTTCTGTCATCTCAAAATCCATCTGTATGTGACCTCTTTTCTTTATAAACAAATAAGTGTAATCTTTATAGAGTATAACAGACGTTATTTTATTCTACAATACACAAATACATAAAACATTCATAAAATAATGTGGTAATTCGTCTGAATAATTGGTATAATGTATTTATCTATCGAAACGGATAATGACGGGGAAAAACGCAGATTATCGGTTATCAGTTTGTCGGATAAGTAGGAAGGAGTTCAGTTGATATGGCAAGAGAAGAGAGATTTAAGACCGTTTCCTTTGGCGGATATGACAAGGCGACGGTGGATGAGTATATTGATGATTTGAATAAGACGCATATGCAGGATATAGCAGATCTCAAACAGACGATCAGCAAGCTGAGTGAGACAGTGAAGAGCCTGCAGCTTGTGAAAGACAGCATCAGCTCTGAATCGAATCAGGCAATTGAGAATATGCAGAAATATAACGAATCACTTCAGAATGAATTAGAGAAAGCAAATCGTAAGCTGGCAGAGCAGGAGGAATCTTCAAAAGGATATTCGGATAAGTTAGAGATCATTTCCAAGACATTGGTTGAGACCAATGAGCGTTGTGATGCAATGATAAAAGAAGCAGAGAGTAAGAGTAAGAAGATGATGGAAGAGGCTGAGGCAGGCAGTAAGAGCATGCTTGTGAAGGCGAAGGAAGAGAGCGATGCCCTGCTGTCCAATGCAAAGAGCCAGAGCAATTATATGGTGACAGAAGCAGAGAAGAAGAGCCGGAATCTGATGGAAGACTCTGAGAAACAGAGTGCGAATATCTTACGCCGTGCAGAGGAAGAAAGAGAGAGTATTCATGTCCGTGCGGAGGAAGAATACAAACAGGCAGTTGCAAAGAAGAATGCAGAATGTCAGAAGATGGTAGAGGATGCACAGGCGGAGAAAGATAAGATATTATCCGAGGCAAGAGAAAAGGTGGCATCCATCCGTGGTTCTATGAGAAGAGAATGTGAGAGTGTCAGCACATACATGGCAAGCCTGATGGAATCCGTAGAAGGAGTTGTGAAAGCCTGCAATGAGACAAAAACTATTACGGATAAGGCATTTGGCGGAATTACAAAGACGGAAAGACCTGCATTAACAGATGAAGATTTGCAGGAGATTCCACAGATAAAGTTTGAGGGGTAGGGACAAGCCCCTTGGAGGAGTGGCTTATGGATACAAAACGAATTGAGAGTTTCAAAGAATTTGCCGGACATCTTGAATATCCAATGGTAATATTTGAGGCAGAATCCGGGAAAGTATTAGAGATCAATGATGAAGCAAAGGAACTGATCGGTGGGGATGTTAAGAATATCAGTATAGAACCGGGCAGATCCCTTACAAAATTGAATTTTTGGGATATGCTGCATAAGAGAAAGAGCTTGATGTGGCATCGTATCCGGATGGTTGTGGATGGGGAAGAGCATCTGGTGTGTGGTCTGGTGAATGAAGCAACGGTCAATGAACAATTGATCTATACGGTATTGTTCGAACGGCGGGCGGATCTGAACATTGGAAGTTTTACATTAGAGCGGATTGTGAACCATGCGGGAATTGTTGCATTTCATATGGCACGCAGCAATGGGGAATATCAGATCGAATATGTGTCAAGGAATATCCGTAAGTATGGATACACAAGAGGGCAGTTTTATGACAATATCGTTGATATTAAAGATATTGTATGTCCGGAAGACTACGAAAAAGTATCTGCAACTATTGCATATGCGGCAAAGAAACATATTGATGAAGGTACATTGGAATGCCGTATTTTCACAGAGGAGCAGGATCTGATACCGGTGCGCCTTCAGATCCATTATATATATAATGAGGACGGTTTGCTGACTGATTTTGAAGTGCTGATGATGGACATGCGGGAAGAACTGCAAAGAAACAGTGAGAATGCGTACCTGAGCAATGCTGTCACCAGGATGAAGAATGTCGTGCTGGTTAAGTCGTATCATGCAGGCAAACGGACATTGAAGTACATTTCACCGAATGCGGGTATGGTCGGAATGAATGTGGAAGCGCTTCGCAAAGGATACAAATTAACAGAGGATTATATTCATCCCGATGACAGGGATGGTGTGATCGATTCGATATATCAGGCGGTTGCCAATGGCGTAACCGATTATCTGCATACTTACCGGATGGTAAGAGATGATGGAAGACAGATATGGGTAGAGAATGTTGTTACGATCAATCGGATCTCGGATGGAGAAGCAGATGTTTGTTTTCTTCTGACAGACGTAACGGAACAGAAGAATATGGAACAGGAGCTTGCGGCTGCAACGGAGAATGAGGCAGCGGTTGTGGAGACGATCACCAAGCCGGTATTTAGAGAATTTCAGGCAGGTAATCTGGACAAAGAGCTGCTGGCGCAGTTTGAGCTGATGGCACAGACATTAAGCCAGAATGCAGCATATTATAGTGTGGTAGTGGATGAAGAGGGCGGATTGGTAACAACACCGGCAGGACCGGGCAAAGATATTGGCCAGTTTTATGATCTGTTTGAGCGGCCACAGCTAAAAGAGGAATTTGTCAGATTGTCAGAAAGAGCAAAGGAAGAAATGGTTCCACAAAGTGCAAGCCTGGCAATGGACAAATTATCAGTACATATGGTATTTGCTCCGTTGATGATTGAGGGCAAAGTGATCGCATACTGGGTGCTTACCAGTTTTGCAAAAGACGGTGCAGAAGTAGTGGGTTCTGTGATTGAACAGCAGTGGCGTTTTGCAAATGAGATTTCCAAGTGTTTTTATGCGGAAGAGGCAGTGACGACAGAGACCAGACTTCGGAAACTGACGGAGATACAGTTACACAAAGAACAACAGGAACGTCATATATTACAGGATATGATTGATATTATGACGAGAGATGGGGAAGCCGGATTCAGTGAGATCTGTCAGAAGGCAGCACTTTATTTAGATGTTTCGGATATTGGCATTTATGTTAAGAATAAAGAGACGGAAAAGGTGGAAAAATACTTCTCATGGGATCTTACCGGAGACAATCCGACATTTTTTGATGCAATGACGATGTCGGTATCGGAATATAAAGTCTTGCACAAAATGTTAAAGGATGATACAGTTGTGACGGCTGATTCCGGCAGTCAGGATCCGTTCCTGAACGGACTGATCCGTCAGACGGATATGGGCTGTATTCTGTTTCAGGCAATGATATCCGGTGATGGGATTGACGGGTATGTTGTGTTTGCGGATAAGGATAAGACGCATGTATTTGATCAGAAAGATAAGAGCTTTATTGCATCTGTTGCAGATATTTTAAGCTCGATCATTTTTGGTAAGAACAAAGCTTCCAAAGTGGATATCCTGAAGGAAGGTTTCTTAGATGCATACGATCATATAAGAGATGCCGTATTTGTCAAAGACAATCGCACCGGAGATATTATTTTTGCCAATAAGGCGATGGACAAATTGTTTGGCTATAGCGTTGTAGGAATGGCAGCGGGCGAAGTAGTAAGCGACAAATTAGAACAATACCGGAGTATGCAGGGCGTTCGCAAGCGTTTTATTGCTAATAAAAAAGTCACAAAGTGGCAAAGCTATCTAAAAGAGTTAGATCAGATCATGAATATTGTGGAGATCCGTCTGGAATTATCGGAACGGACAGATGTCAGCGTATATATTCTGAAAAAGAACAAAAAGAAATAGTATCCCTGAATCTTAAGATTTACATGATTTTTGGCGATATATATAGGAAAGGGGCACGAACATGGCAAGTTCAGATATAGGAATTGATTTGGGTACGGCCAGTATCCTTGTATATGTGAAAGGAAAAGGCGTTGTATTGAAAGAGCCTTCCGTGGTTGCGTTTGACCGTGATACGAACCGGATCAAAGCGATCGGAGAGGAGGCACGTCTGATGTTAGGAAGAACACCGGGTAATATTGTAGCGGTTCGTCCGCTGCGTCAGGGTGTGATTTCTGATTACAGAATTACAGAGAAGATGCTGAAGTACTTTATCCAGAAAGCAGTAGGTAAGAGTTTCTTCGGAAGAAGACCGAGAATCTCTGTCTGTGTGCCAAGTGGCGTAACAGAAGTAGAGAAAAAGGCGGTAGAGGATGCAACTTATCAGGCAGGTGCAAGAGATGTTTCGATCATTGAGGAGCCGGTTGCGGCAGCGATTGGAGCAGGGATTGATATTGCAAGACCTTGCGGGAATATGATCGTAGATATCGGTGGCGGTACTGCGGATATAGCCGTTATTTCGTTAGGCGGAACGGTGGTCAGCACATCCATTAAGACGGCGGGTGATGATTTTGATGAGGCGATTGTGCGTTATATGCGTAAGAAACATAATCTGCTCATTGGGGAACGTACCGCAGAGGAGATTAAGATTAAGATCGGTACCTGTTATAGAAGACCGGAGAATCTGACATTGGATATACGAGGAAGGAATCTGGTTACCGGACTTCCGAGAACGGTAACGGTGACTTCTGAAGAGACCGTAGAAGCACTTGAAGAAGTGACAGAGCAGATCATAGAGGCAGTGCATTCCGTATTAGAGAAGACACCGCCGGAGTTAGCGGCAGACATCGCTGACAGAGGAATTGTCCTGACAGGTGGAGGAGCTATGTTACATGGCCTTGAAGAATTGATAGAGGAAGAGACCGGTATTACAACGATGACGGCAGAAGATCCAATGACCTGCGTTGCAATCGGTACCGGTAAGTATATTGAGTTCCTGAGCGGAGCGATGGACGAGGAATAGGAGTGACGAGATGGTAAGAGGTCTTTACACAGCATGGACTGGCATGGTGAATGAACAAAAGAGGCTGGATGTCATATCCAACAATATGGCAAATGCGGATACAACCGGATTCAAGAAACAGGGTGTTACGTCGCAGTCTTTTGATGATGAATTGGCACTTCGTATTCACGACAACAATAACTACAGCAATCTGAATTATCGGATTGGTGATGTGAATCTTGGCGTGAAGATTGGAGAGACATACCATGACCTTTCTCAGGGAAGTCTGAGAGAAACCGGTAACACATATGATCTTGCGTTAAGTGGAGACGGATTTTTTACCATTCAGACAACAAACAAGCAGGGACAGACCAGTACGAAATATACACGGGATGGTTCGTTTACTGTGAACACGGACGGTTATCTTGTTACCAAGGATGGGGATTATGTGTTGGATACGAATGGAAGAAGAATTCAGATTCCGGGCGCACAAACGGCACAGAATGTGTCAATTGACCAGCGGGGCAATATTGCGGTCGATGGTCGGAATGTAGCAACCCTTGGTATAGCAAGCTTTGCCAATCCACAGGCATTGCTGCTTTATGGAGAGAATATGTATGATGCAACTGCAGCGGCGGGATTGCAGGCATCTACCGCAACGGTGAATCAGGGATATCTGGAAATGTCAAACACGAATGTCATTGAGGAGATGGTGGATATGATCACGATCACCAGAGCGTATGAGGCAGGACAGAAGATGATTCAGACAGTGGATTCTACATTGCAGAAAGCTTCAACCGAGATTGGTCGGGTATAAGATAGGAGGACAAAGTTATGATGCGTTCGTTGTGGAGTGCAGCATCGGGTATGATTGCACAACAGACTAATTTGGATACCATTTCGAATAATTTATCCAATGTGAATACAGCAGGTTATAAGAAAGATACGGTGGAATTTAAGTCTTTGTTATATCAGAATCTTCAATCCGTATCAACGAATAATGCGGGTCAGAATAAGCCGGTGCCGGCACAGGTCGGATTAGGAACCCGTACCGGTTCTATTACAACGGTGTTTACGCAGGGCAATATGCAGGAGACCACGAATACCAATTATCTGGCAATTGAAGGATCCGGATTTTTCAAGGTTCGTGATAATGATGGTAATATTGCATACACTAGAGACGGAAGCTTTACATTGCAGCCTGCGCAAGGCGGAGGAACCATGCTCTGTACGGCAGAGGGATATCCGGTGTTAGATCAGCATGATAATATTATCCGGGTTCCGGCAGGCTATAAGAATGGGGAATATGTAGTGGACAAAGAAGGCAATCTGTTTGTAACGAATAAGGATGATGAGAATATTCCGATGACGGCACAATGGAATGGACAGACATATAATCAGAAGGTCGGATTGGTACAGTTTAATAATCCGGCGGGATTGTATAATGCCGGAAGCAATTTATATACTGCCACAGTGGCATCCGGAGCAGCGTTGGAAGAGAGCACGACTCAGGGCTTGAAGACAAGTCTGGTGCATCAGGGATATTTGGAAATGTCTAATGTCCAGGTAGCAGACGAGATGGTCAATATGATTGTTGCACAGAGAGCGTACGAGATGAATTCCAAAGCAATTCAGGCATCTGACGAGATGTTACAGCAGGCAAATAATTTGCGATCATAAGATAACGACTAATTTACTCTGTCAATGTGATACATAACGAATTTACATGTATTTTTCAATTGTTTTACACATTAGCTTAAAGAAGTAAAAAAATCATTGACAGTAGGGGTCGTTTTGTGGTAAATATAGATTATACGTAGATAGGAGGTAACTATGTTACTTACTGATATGAATGTAACAGGAATTTACAGCGGTTATCAGACACAGGCTTCTAATGCATCTGCCAATGCACTCGAGAAAACTTTGGGTAAGGTTGGAGATGACACAACAGAAGAGGAACTGATGGATGCTTGCAGAGAGTTTGAGGCATACTTTATTGAACAGATCTACAAAGGCATGGAGAAGACAATCATGAAGGCAGATGATGGCAACTCATCCAGCAGCTACATGGATTATTTTCAAGATATGCAGACGCAGGAATATGCAAAGTTGGCATCAAAACAGGGGAATGGTATCGGCCTGGCTAGTCAGCTCTATGAACAAATGAAACGTAACTACGGATTGTAGTGCAAAGAGGAAGAATGGAGGCACATATGAAGATCGAGAAATTGACCGAAAGTGAAGAATTAGTAATGAAATCCATCTGGGATTGCAAGAAGGAGCCGGTTCTGTCAGACGTTGTTGACAGAGTGAATGGTTTCTACGGAAAGGATTGGAAGCCACAGACGGTTTCTACATTTTTATCTAAGCTTGTACGCAAGGATTATTTGAAGCTCTGCCGTAACGGTAAGATCTATACTTACAAGATTCTTGTACCAGAAGAGGCATATAGACGCAAACTTTACAAGCATCATATCAGTTTTTGGAATCACAATGATATTGTGGAATTCGTTCAGGAGATGATTGGTAATCAGGATCTTACCAAGGAAGATCTTGAGAAGCTTCAGTAAGAATATAAGCTGCCATACCGTTTGGGTGGCAGCTTTTCTTTTAATCTGTTTAATCTTCCATTCCTGCAGGTGTGGGAAATGGCTCGAAGAAATATCGCGGTGGTACTTTTAATTCCCTGCTAATATTGAATAGTAGTTCCAGAGAGAATGACTGGGATGTGTTTGAGTTTTCAATTCGACTCAGATATGAACGTGTAATGTGAACACGACTGGCTAATTGAGCCTGTGTAATGTTTGCTCTTTTTCTGTAAAAAGCAATGTGTTCGCCCAGGTCCACGTAATAGTCTCTGTTTTCAAAGGAAGGATAATTTGATGTGTACTCGACATTCATATATATTGTCTCCTCTTTCGTTATGTTGTTGGTCAGGAAATATATGGTAAATCTCCTGCATATATATGAGTATAGAGAAAATAGACCGCAAATTACACATATGTTAACTTTTAGGAAAATTATGGTAAGTTTAACTTAACATTTTGCAAAATGCCGGAATGGCGATAGACGTATTTTGTTCCGTAATCCGGTAATGTTCATAACGAGAAAAAAGATAGCGGGAATACATATAACGTGATATGATAAATACATAATTCACATAATACTACAATGAAGAAATGAGGTTACAACATGGAACGGGAAGGCATCGTTTCCAAAATTATATACAGGAATGACAAGAACCAATATATTGTATTTGCAGTAGAGACAGAGGATGGGGAAGATGAAACATTTGTTGGATATCTATCGGGAATTGAGGAAGGAATGTATATTCTTGCAAGAGGGGAATATGTAGATCATCCAAGCTATAGCATGCAGTTCAAGGTTTCGGAGTATGAGGTGAAGATGCCGGATGACCTGATGAGCATGGAACGATATCTAGGTTCCGGTGCGATAAAAGGAATCGGGGAGATCATGGCAAAGCGGATCATTAAGAAATTTGGGATTGATACATTCCGTGTGATCGAGGAAGAACCGGAACGTCTCGCGGAGATCAAAGGAATCTCTGAACGGAAGGCAAATGAGATCGGAGTACAGTTCATTGAAAAACAGGCAATGCGGGAAGCGTTAATGTTTTTGTCAGAGTTTGGTATATCGCCGGCACTTGCGGTTAAGATCTTTAATGAATATGGGCAGAGGATGTACACGGTGATCAGGAAGAATCCGTATCAGATTGCGGAGGATATTGACGGAGTGGGATTTAAGACGGCAGATGCAATCGCCATGAAGGCGGGGATTGGAATGGCATCGGATTTCCGGATCCGTGCAGGTATCATTTATACATTGAATCAGGCAACAGGGCTTGGACATATTTATCTGCCAAAGAGAATAGCAGTGAGTTGGACAAGGCAGTTGCTGGAGAAGAGCGGAGAGATCGATTCGGAAGCGATCGAAGTGCAGTTGATGAATCTTCAGGTGGAAGGGAAGGTTATCTTTCGGGAACGGGATGGCGAGACGATTCTGTATGCCAGTAATTATTATAATCGGGAACTGGATGCAGCAAGGATGCTGTTAGAGGCCAAATCGACAATCCGGGTAGAAGATGAGAAGATGGACAGGATCTTGTCACTGATCGAGAAGAAGAATCAGATCGAATTGGATTCCATGCAAAAGGAAGCGGTTAGGCAGGCGGGACTGCCGG
>HF987815.1:23388-33434 GCA_000431135.1 Clostridium sp. CAG:590 | reverse complement strand
AATTACGGGTGGACCGGGAACCGGTAAGACGACTACGATCAATGCGATCATACAGTATTATGAGATGGAGGATGCGGATATATTGTTGGCGGCACCGACCGGACGTGCGGCAAAACGAATGACAGAAGCGACCGGATACAAAGCGCAGACGATCCATCGTTTGTTGGAACTGTCGAGTGGTGTGCCGGAGGATGGCGCTACAAGTGGAAGCGGCAATGCCGGAATTCGTTTTGAGCGCAATGCCGGCAATCCGTTAGAAGCGGATGTGATCATTATTGATGAAATGTCGATGGTTGATATGTTTTTAATGCACTCGTTATTAGCGGCTGTTGTTCCAGGAACACATTTAATTCTGGTTGGAGATGAGAATCAGCTTCCGTCGGTTGGAGCGGGTAATGTGTTGAAAGACATCATTCGGTCGCAATGTATACCGGTTGTTGCTTTGGAGCGGATATTCCGTCAGGAAGAGGGAAGCAGTATTGTTGAGAATGCACATAAGATCAACAAAGGGGAGCCGATTGCACTGGATAATAAGAGCAGAGATTTTTTCTATCTTCCGAGAACCAATGTGAAGGATGTTGTGCGGGAGCTGGGGCTTTTACTTACAAGGAAACTGCCAGGATATGTGGGGTGTGAGGGCAAGGAGATACAGGTACTTACGCCCATGAGGAATGGGGAACTTGGCGTTGAAAACCTGAACAGGGAATTGCAGATGGTTCTTAATCCGCAGCAGCGGGACAAGAAGGAAAAGGAATGCAATAACGGTACGGTTCTGCGTGAAGGAGATAAGGTTATGCAGATCCGGAATAATTACAAGCTGGAGTGGGCGGTATATAGCGGAAAGGGAAGGTTTAAGACAGAGGAAGGCGTTGGAGTATTTAACGGAGATATGGGTGTGATACGGGAGATTGATGAATATAACGAAGAAGTAGTTGTTATATTTGATGATGACAAAGAGGTGCGCTATCCGTACAATCTGCTGGATGAATTGGAATTATCCTATGCGATCACAATCCACAAATCCCAGGGAAGTGAATATCCGGCGGTCATTTTGCCATTGTTTAGCGGTCCGAGAGTGCTTCTTAACCGGAATCTGTTATATACGGCAGTTACGAGAGCGAGACAGTGCGTTGTAATTGTAGGCAATGGCTATCTGGTTGAGAATATGATACAGAATAATGATGAACAAAAGAGATATTCATCGTTGGATTTACGTCTGAAAGAGTTATATGAGGGGGGATTCTGATCAACAAAGAACAGTTGTTAGATTTATTATATCCGCAGCATTGTCCGCTTTGCCGCAAGATTCGTCCATATGGTGAAAGGTCAATATGTGGGGAATGTGCAGGAACATTGAAGTGGGTAGAGGAGCCTGTCTGCCTGAAATGTGGAAAAGGAATCGATCATGCGGAAGATGAATATTGCGAAGACTGTATCAGGAT
Source organism: Clostridium sp. CAG:590 (assembly GCA_000431135.1). Classification (GTDB taxonomy): domain Bacteria; phylum Bacillota; class Clostridia; order Lachnospirales; family Lachnospiraceae; genus CAG-590. Next base: position 31,992 of record HF987815.1, on the reverse strand, counting down.
CCCGAAGTCTTATCAGAGAGGATTTCCGGCATTCTGGTATCTGGATGGTGTCAAGACATCGTTATACGATTTCAAATATAATAACCAGAGGGGACAGGCTTCCTTTTATAGCAGCAGTATCTGTGCAAGGTATGGGGAGCGGATCAAAGCCCTTCGGATAGACGGGCTGGTTCCTGTGCCGGTACATCCACATAAAAAACGCACAAGAGGGTATAATCAGGCGGAGGTGCTTGCACAACGGCTTGGGAAAGATCTGCATATCGCAACGTATCCGCGATATTTACAACGTGTCGTGGATACCAATCCGCAAAAGGAACTGAATGATAAAGAACGCATGAAAAACCTAAAAAGTGCTTTCAAAATAGGAGAAAATAAGATAAAATTAAAAAGAGTGCTTCTGGTAGATGACATATATACCAGTGGAGCAACAATAGAAGCCTGTACGAAGGCTTTATTGGAAAATGGAACAGAAACGGTATATTACACCAGCGTGGCGATCGGACGTGGGTTTTCATGATGAGAGAAGATGGATTGCCGGCTGGATGATATACAACGTATAAAAAGGAGAATCATTATGGAAGTAAGATCATGTTCAAAGTGTAAAAGATTGTTTAACTATTTGAGTGGACCGTCTATATGTCCGGGCTGCAAAGCACAATTAGAAGAGAAATTTCAGGAAGTAAAGGAATACATACGGGAGAATCCGTCGCAGGGTGTTACAGAGGTTGCAGAGGCAACAGACGTTTCGCCGAAGCAGATCCGCCGTTGGATCAGAGAGGAACGTCTGTCTTTCTCGGAAGAATCCGGTGTGGGTATCGACTGTGAAAGTTGTGGTGCAATGATCCGGTCCGGAAGATTATGCCAGAAATGCAAAGAGAAACTTCTTGGCAGAATGGACAGCTTGTATGGATCTTCTGAGGAGTCGGTCGTTACGAAGAAGCAGCGGGAAGCAGCCAGAATGCGTTACCTGGATAAGTAGACAGAGTATCCTTCTTCCTTCTTTTCCATGTAAATGCAAGTTTTTCTAAAATTAGTATAATGTTTCACGGAAAGAATCCGATATATTTATTGAATCCAATAAGTTTAATGGATAATACGTTGACTGCGAATGGGTCATTCGGGTCAGGGAAAGAAGGTGTAACGATGCGAATTGGTGCATATAATCAGGTTGCCCAGGTCTATGGGAATCAGCCGGTGAAGAAAGGCTATAATGCGAATGGTGTGAATGTTGCCACTACAATGGATCAGGTTTCATTTTCATCCGTAGGAAAAGATATGCAGATTGCGAAGAGTGCATTGGCTTCGGTTCCGGATGTCAGAGAGGACAAAGTGAGTGCATTGAAAGCAAGCATCGCAAATGGAACCTATCAGGTAAGTGCAGAGGACTTTGCAAGCAAGTTGTTGGCTGCATTTGATGAGCAATCTATCTAATCCTGAAAGCGTACGCTTTCAGGATCTAGAAGGTGACCGAGAATAAGGAGAGTTCGATGGCGAGCTTAATTGAGAATTTGATAACGATTCTAGAGCAGGAGTCGGAATTATACGAACGGCTCATAAAGGAATCGATGGATAAAACGCCTGTTATTGTTTCCAATGACCTGCAGCGTCTTTCGGAAGCAAATGACAGGGAACAAAGGGTTGTAGACGAGATTACGTCGATATCACATAAGAGGAATCAGGCGCTCGGAGAGATAGCAACAGTATTAGGCAAGGATGCGGACACGATTACTGTTTCGGAAGTCATTGAGTTGATGGCGAAACAACCGGAGTTTCAGCATCCTTTAATTGCTGTTCGGGATAAAATGTTAAAACAGGCTGATTTGTTGAGACAGGTTAATGTACATAATCAGAATTTGTTAAAAGAATCGTTGGAGATGACGGAATATTCCATTAACCTGATGCAGTCAATGAATCAGGCACCGGAGACAGCGAATTACAATAAAGGAAGTTATAGTGGGGCAACTTTGGGAGGAGCGTACTCTTCCTTTGATGCCAAACAGTGACAGAGTAGGAAAAGAGGGAAATGTATGTCTGGAACAATGGGTAATTTTTATGTCGGCGTGTCAGGGCTGCAGGCCGGACAATATGCATTGAATACAACTGCACATAATATTACGAATGCTGGAACGACGGGATATACCAGACAACAGGTTCTTCTTGCGGATATGACCTATACGAATCTGGGGGATACGGCAGTTGGAAGGAATCAGTCAGGACTTGGAACACGTATTATAGATATCCGGCATATTCGTGACAATCTGGTTGATAAGAAATACCGCAACGAAGTTGGAAGAGAACAGTTCTACCAGACCAAATATGATGTGGTATCGGAAGTGCAGAATTATTTTGGTGAGTTAGAGAGTAGTGACTTCCGGACCTATATGCAGAATCTATGGTCTGCAGCACAAGAACTTCAGAAGGAACCGAACAGTATTGTAACAAGAAGTTCTTACATTGCACGGGCGGTAGCCTTTGTGGATCAGTCTAACAAGATTTACTCACAACTTACAACGTATCAGAAGAATCTGAATACAGAGATACAGGATCAGGTGGATCAGATCAATAAGCTGGCGGATACGATTTATGAACTCAATGGGAAGATCGGTGCAGTGGAGGCGACCGGAATCGAGAGTGCAAATGATTACCGTGATCAGAGGGATGCGGCATTAGATGAGTTGAGTGGAATCATTTCGATCAGCTACCGGGAGATGGGTGACGGTCAGATGGAGGTCTATGCCGAGAATCGATGCCTTGTCAGTATGGACAGAACATACAAGATGGATGTCAAGGAAGTGAGTGATTCATGTGATTATTATGTGCCGGTATGGAAGGATGATCAGACGAATATATTCAACCTGACAAGAGTGCCGAATGCGGATACGCAGACAGATGTAGGTTCTCTCAAGGGAATTATTATGTCGCGGGGTGACTGGGTTGCTAATTATACTGATATTCCACAGGCACCAACGGCACCGATGAGGCCGGTTCGTTCCGATTACAAATCGGATGCGGATTATAATCAGGCGATGACGGATTATCAGAGTGATTATCAGCAGTATCAGACCGATTATCAGCAGTTTGTGAAGGATCGGGATGAGTATAACGTATATTTGGAACCATACACCGTGAATAATATCATTGCACAGTTTGATCAGATGATACATGGTATCGTTACAAGAATTAATGACATTTTGTGTCCGAATACAGAGATCACGCTGGATGACGGAAGCACCATTCAGGTATTAGATGAAGAAAAGGCCGGATATGGAATGGGCGAGAAGAATATGGTGCAGGGAACGGAATTGTTCATCCGGAATAACCAGCCGCGATATACAGAGCAGACGGTAACATTAGCAGATGGAACGCAGAAGAAGGTGCAGGTATATAATGCAGAGGATGAGAATGATTATCTGTCATTGTATACGTTAGGCAATATTCAGGTAAATGATGACCTGACGAAGAATCCGAGTCTGCTTCCGCTTTCGAATCTTCAGAAAGAGGAACTGCAGGATGTTGCCAACGAATTGATCACTATGTGGCAGGATGATTTTGGCAGTCTGGGACCGAATAGTCTGGTGACGAATGATTTTATGGGCTATTATAAGGAATTTATAGCGGATTTTGCCAACAAGGGATACACCTATAACGGAATAGCGGAATCCCAGACCAAATCCGTACAGGAATTGGAGAACCAGAGACAGACGGTAACCGGTGTCTCTACGGATGAGGAGTTAAGCAATCTGATCAAATACCAGCAGGGATACAATGCATCTTCAAGATACTTTTCTGTTGTATCCGAGATGGTGCAGCATTTGATCGACAAACTCGGATCGTGAATGAGAAAGGAGCGAGAATATGCCATCTACATTTTTGGGGCTGAATACCGGTTTATCCGGATTGAATTTTTATCAGGCGAATATGCATACAACGGCACATAACATTTCGAATGCAGATGTAAAGGGATATTGCAGACAGACGGTACTTTCTCAGGCGGCAGATGCGTTACGCGTGAACAATGCATATGGTATGATGGGCACCGGCGTGAAGGCAACCGGCATTACACAGCTTCGCAATATATATTATGATACAAAATATCATGCGGCACAGTCACAGTATTCAGAATATGCAGGAGCAAAGGAACAATTGACACAGCTGCAGTCTTATCTGAATGAAATGCAGTCAGAGACCGGATATACAAAGTTGCTAAGTGAGTTAAGTTCTGCGTTGCAGGATCTTTCGTCCAGCCCTGCGGATGCGACATACCGGACGCAATTTATCAAATCGGCACAGAATTTTACGGATCTGATCAAGGAAACGGGAACCAATTATCGCAATACACAGCAGGATATCAATAATGAAGTTGCAATTCATGTGGATTCGATCAATTCCATCGCATCCCAGATCTATACCTTGAATCAGCAGATCATGAACATTGAAACGAGATCGGGAAGCGCCAATGATCTGCGGGATCAGAGAGAACTGTTAGTAGACCAGTTATCGGAACTGGTGAATGTTACGGTGACTGAGACCCCGATCAAATATGGTTTTGGCGCAGATGCGGTTGAATCGGGAGCAAGCCGGTACGAGGTACGGATTGGCAATACTGTTCTGGTAGACGAGATGGAGTGCAAGCAGTTAAAAGTTGTAGCACGTCAGGAAAAGGTCAACCAGAATGATATTGACGGTTTATATGATGTGTACTGGGAAGGTCTGAATCAAACCATCGGAGAGAAATTCAACTTTAACAGTGAGAATGTGACGGGAAGAATTAAGGGCTTGTTAGAAGTCAGAGATGGAAACAATGCCAATCCGTTTTCGGGAACGATTACAAGTATGGCGACCGGAACAGGCAATGGTTCTACGGCGTCGGTGCATTTATCAAAAGCAATATCGATTGACCAGCTGAATCTGCCGGAATCCGGTATTATTACATTGAACTGCAAAGAATATTATTACGATAGCTGGGAAGCAACAAAGGATGCAAAAGGGAATCTTACAAGCTTTATTTTTAAGAATCTGACTGTGCAGGATGAGACCGGAAGAAGAGTTCCGGCAACATTTGATGTTGCTACGGATGTGGGAAAAGAAGCGATAGTGGGAGAAAGAGTAGACTGTAAGGGTATTCCTTATTATATGACCCAGTTGAATGAATTTGCCAGAACACTATCCAAATATATGAATGATATCTTTACAACAGGGGCAGATGCAAATGGAGATCCGGGAATGGATTTCTTTACAGCACCGGATATTGAGGGAAATGACTATGTATTGACCGGTAACAGTAACACAACGATGATTTCCTCTGTGGATTCCAGCTATTATCGTGTTACAGCGTTGAATTGGGGGATTAATCAGGATATTCTCAAAGATGAATCCAAGCTGGTTGTCTCTTACAAGGAAGATATCAGTCAGGGCAATAAGGATGCCAAGGGTGTTCTTGAGAAGATTATTGCGGGAATGAGTGATCAGAGTATGTTTTCCCAGGGAACGGTTGCACAGTTTTTGCAGTCGATCACGACATCGCAGGCAGTAGATATCTCTAAGTATGAAGCATTTTCCAAGAATATGGACGAGGTAGCAACGGTCATCGATAATCAGAGAAAATCCGTATCATCTGTTGATACGAATGAGGAAGCGTCCAGTCTGGTTATATATCAGAATGGATATAATCTGGCTGCCAAGGTCATTTCTGTGATGAATGAAGTATATGACAAGCTGATCAATCAGACCGGGCTTTAGCATATTATCTATATTATGAACGAATATTGGCCGTCTTTTGACGGCCTTTTGTTTGTGGCTGGAATGTGCGGGCATGTTTTTTGAAATGGGTGTTGAGAAAAATGCCATATGGTACGATATAATATATAGAGAAATTGGCACTTCACGGATGAAGAGCCAGTATGTGAGGTTAATGGAGTGACCGGATAGGAGTAAGATTATGAGAGTGACAAATCAAATGGTAACAAGTGGTTCGTTGCGCAACATGCAGAAATCCATGCAGCGTGTGAGCAAATTGAACCAACAGGTTACAACGGGTAAGAAGATATCTGCACCATCTGAGGATCCGGTTATCGCGATTCGTGCTTTAAAACTGAGAACAACATGTGATCAGTTGGATCAGTATAAGAATAAGAATATTAAAGATGCCATGTCCTGGGTAGATACCACGCAGACATCCGTTCAGAATGTATATGATCGCTTACAGGATGTCTATTATTACTGTGAGCAGGGAGCCAGTGATACATTTCAGACGAAGGACCGCCAGACGATCATTGATGAATTGAACGCATTGAAGGATGCAATCTACAAAGAAGGCGGCATGACATATGCGGGAAGATATCTGTTTTCCGGTTATAAGACTGAGACGAATCTGATTTTTCAGGATGATGCGGCAAAGGAAGGGCTGTCTTATAATATTACAGAAGACATTGATCCGAAAACGATCATCAGCAAGAATGTGGTGCTGGATGGAATCAAGCCGGAGCAGTTAGATGACATTTTGGCAGGGAATACAACCTATCAGCAGCCAACATCTGCCAGTGTGTATAAGATGCGTCTGGCGTACAGTGGCATTGATAATGGAATACCGAATATTACGGTAACGGATGCGAATGGCAATCAAAGCGATCTGGTCGCACAACTTGGTGCAAACTTTACGGTGAAACAGGTGGCAGATAGTGATACCTATTATGCGGTAGATCCGGATGGTGTGAATTATATTCCGGAGACCGGTGAGGTTATCATGGGTGAGAACGTATATAATCAGATCAAGAATGCACAGACCGTATCTGTGAATTATGATAAGTCAAAGTTTGCGGTTGGCGATCTGAGACCGGAGATGTATTTTAACTGTACACAGCATAAGACAATGGCAGACGGAACAATACAGGACACAGATTATACGGTAGATAAGGCAGGTCAGGCGATCAAGTACGAAGTGAATTTTAACCAGTATATCACGGTCAATACAGAGGGCAAAGATTTTATCAAACATGATATGGGCAACAAGATTGAAGACCTTGCCGGGGCGGTGCAGGATGTACTGGATATAGAGAAGACGATCACCAAGCTGAAGGGTATGCTGGATGATCCGCAGTATAAGAATGATACAGATGCGGTGAACCAGATCAATAAGATGTTAGAAGGTGCAGATGTGGAACTTGCACTGAAGAAAGAGAATATGCAGAAGTTGTTTGGTAATAACATCTCTAATTTCCAGAATTTTATGGAGGATGTCAGCTCGGTACAGGCGAAGGTTGGTACAACGTATTCTAAGTTGGAATTGATCGAGACGCGTGTTACGGAGCAGTTGTCAGATTTCAAGGAGTTAAAATCCAGCAACGAAGATGTAGAGACGGAAGAAGCTGCCATTGAGATGTATCAGGCAGAACTTGTCTATGAATCTTCTCTGGCTACAACAGCAAGCGTAATCCAGAAGACACTGTTGGACTATCTGTAAGCGGAAGGAATGATCTGTTGCAATAAGACTATTGTATTTACACAGAATGAGATTTGTGCGTTGCACGGTATACACGTGAACGGTGAATGAGAAAGGAGATACACCATGAGAGTACAGACAAAGTTTTTTGGTGAAGTGGAATTAGATGATAATAAAGTAATTGAATTTCCAAATGGAATTATCGGATTTGAGGATTTCAAAAAGTTCGCGATCATATATGATATTGAGGATGATCGGGACACGAAGATCAGTTGGCTGCAGTCATTAGAGGAGCCGACACTGGCATTGCCGGTTGTAGATCCGTTAGCGGTTACAACAGAGTATGCACCGATGATTGAAGATGAATTGTTGAAACCTTTGGGAAATCCGGCAGATGAAGACCTTCTGTTCTTACTTGTTATGACAGTACCTTCGGATATGACAAAGGTTACAGCCAATATGAAAGCCCCGGTTATCATTTCGACGGAAGAACGAAAAGGGGTACAGTTGATTGTGGATAATGCGGATTACCCGGTGAAGTTTAACGTATATGAATCCGTGCAGAAGATGAAAGAAAAGGCGGGTGAATAATATGTTAGCATTATCAAGAAAAACCAATGAATCGATTATTATCGGTAACGAGATAGAGATCACTATTCTGGAGATCAAGGGAGATCAGGTAAAAGTCGGGATCAAGGCACCGAAGTCTGTTCCGGTATACCGGGAAGAAGTGTATAAGATGATTCAGGATTCGAATAAGGAAGCGGCAACAGATGCAGTACAGGAGAATTTGAAGAATTTATTCAAATAGAGGGATGCTCTGAAAAAGGGGAAATATTGTAAAAATTATTAAAAGGGTGTAAAATCAGACCAGACGATAGCCGATATAGCTATTGAAGGAGATACTATGCGGATATGGTGTCCGCAGGATGAGATTTCACACGGAGGTGGAGATTATGGCAATTGATGCAATTAGTAGTAACGTTGTAACACAACAGATGCCGAAGACTGAGAAGACTGCACCGGTTGAGAAGATCGAGGTAACAGAACAGGAACAGCAGCAGGCTCAGGTACAGGGGTATCATCCGGTAGTGGGAACACAGGGAAGTGAGAACCGCACGGGTAAAGACTCAGACAGAGGCAGAGAAGATCAGTCAGATGCGAAG
>HF987815.1:0-23343 GCA_000431135.1 Clostridium sp. CAG:590 | reverse complement strand
AAGAGTGCAATTGCAGACATTAATAAGAAGATTGCTCCAACCGAGACGTCGTTGCAGTTTTCGTATCATGAGAAGACACATCGAATCTGCATTACAGTCAGAGATAAGGAAACAGATAAGATTATTCGTGAGATCCCGCCGGAGAAGACGCTGGATATGATAGCAAAGACATTGGAACTTGCGGGGCTTTTAGTAGATGAGAAGAGATAGGAGGAATGAATATGGCAGGAGTTAGAATGACAGGTCTTGCGTCCGGATTGGATACAGAGAGTCTTGTAAAACAGTTGTCAGATGCCTATCAGACCAAAGTTGATAATGCAAAGAAGAAGCAGACGAAGGCAGAATGGAAGAAAGAAGCCTGGGCTTCCCTGAATACTAAGCTGATGGATTTTTATAAGGGTGCTTTGAATACATTTAAGAGTGCGGGAACTTATAACAGCAAGTTGGTGAATGGAACGCTTAATGGAGTCAAGGTAACAGCGAACTCCAAGGCAGTAAGCGGTAATCACAAGATTCAGGTTAAGAGTACGGCAAATGCACAGATGTGGACCGGGCATAAGATCAATACCGGCACTTATACCGCATCCTCTTATACAGCAATTACGGATACCAGCAAGAAGATATCGGAATTATATGATAAGAATGGTTATTCGATTCAGAATGCATTGAATGGTTCAAGCTTTACGGTTCAGAACGCTGAGGACGGAAGCAAGGTAGATGTCAACATCAACATTGATGAGAATACAACAGTAGATGATTTGCTTCAGGATATCAATATACAATTAGATGGAACCGGATTGAAGGCAAGTATGACACAGGGCAGACTTACCTTTACCAATGAGACTGCAACGGAGACAACGGATCCTGCGACGGGCACAGCAACATATTCTGGTGGCCGTTCACTGATGATCACTGCTGCAAATGAGACGAGTGCCAAGGCGCTGGGACTTACTTATGATGCATCCGGAAAAGGTATGACGGTTAAGTCTAAGAGTGAGATCAGCGGGAATGAAGTGAATACAGTATCCGGCAGTGCATTCGCATATGATAAGCAGGTGACAGCAGACAGCAAGGTGACTGGTTCAAGTAAGCTGGTTGATCTCGGGATTGCACAGGGAACCAGCATCAAAGTGAATGGAACAGAGATCGTGGTAGACCGTACTACGACGATGGATAGTCTGGCTTCCGCTATGGCAAAGACAGGGATCAATGCAAGTTATGACACTAACCAGGGACGGTTTTATCTGAGTTCTAAGAATACCGGTGTGGAGAATGCATTTACGGTAGAGGCAGATGATGCGACACTTGCAGCACTTGGTTTGAATCTGACAGATGGAGAAGCAGGTAAGATTGATGCATCGGATGCATCTTTGGTGTATAACGGAGTAGAATATACACAGGCAACCAATAGCTTTAATATTAACGGATTGACGATGGATGTGAGCTCGGTTGGCGGAGAACAGGCATTTTCTGTTGATACGGACGTGGATGGAATTTACGATAAAGTAAAGAGCTTTGTGAAAGAATACAATACGTTGATCACGGAGATGAACAAGTTATATGATGCATCGAGCTCGAGAGGATATGAACCGCTGACTTCAGATGAGAAGGATGCAATGACAGATGAAGACATCAAGAACTGGGAAAATAAGATCAAGGGATCTCTTCTTCGCAGAGACAGTACGATCAGTACTTTGCTGACCAGTATGCGTACAACGTTGAACAAGTCTGTGGAAGTAACGAATTCTGACGGTACGACATCCCGGTATGCATTGTCTTCCTTCGGTATTGTAACAAGCGATTATACGGAAAAGGGTCAGTTACATATTCAGGGTAATGCGGATGATTCGGACTTTGCAGGTCTGGATGACAAATTAAAAGCCGCCATTTCTGACAATCCGGAAGCTTTGATGAAGACACTGACTACTCTGGGTGATGAGATCTATAAGAATTTCCAGAGCTCTATGAAGAGAGTTGTCGGTGTAAGAAGTTCGTTGACATTCTATAATGACTTGGAGATGGATGATGACATTAAGAGCTATAAAGAGGATGTCACAAGCCTTCAGAAAAAATTGCAGGATGAGCAGGATAAATATTACAAGCAGTTTTCTTCTATGGAGACAGCACTTACAAAGTTGCAATCACAGCAGACATACATTTCACAGCTGTTTGGCGGTTCGTGATTCGTATAATGGTATGGAAAAGATAAAGAACATATGATAGAATAAGTATTGCGCTGATTGAATGGGATCAGTGCAATACTTTATTAAAGTAAGGATGTATAAGGAGAAGGGTATGGCATTGAAGAATCCGTATGCAAAGTATGCAAACGACAGGGTAATAACGGCAAGTCCGGCAGAACTGACGTTGATGTTATATGAAGGAGCAATTAAGTTCTGTAATCTTGCGAAGATTGATATGGAAAAGGGCGAGTATGGTGATGCTATGTTCAAGATCCGTAAGGCGAGGAATATTATTACCGAGTTGCAGTCTACATTAGATTTTAAGTATCCTGTGGCAAAAGACTTTGATATAATATACAATTATATCTTCCAGCTTATGGTAGAGGCAAATCAGAAACACAGTGTGGAGAAGGTAGATGAAATATTGGATCAGCTGAGGGATCTTCGGGACGCATGGAAACAGATCATGAAGGTTGCAAAGGATCCGGCAAGGCAGTAGTATAGGAGATCTATTATGAGCGAGACGGCAAATTATATCCGGGTGTTACTTACTACATTGAAGAGACAGGAAGAAACATTACAGGAGTTGTTGCAGATCACACAGGAACAAAGTCATATTGCAGAACGTGCAGATTTTGAGGAAATGATGTTAGATGACTCTCTGAATCGCAAGGAGATATTGATTACAAAGCTCAATGAATATGATGATGGTTTTACTTCCGTGTATGGAAGGATACGTGATGAAGTAAAGAACAATCCGAATGTATATCAGGAGGAACTTGAAGAGATCCGGAGACTGATCAAGAACTGTACGGATCTTGGCGTGGAGATACGGGTGTTGGAGGAACGCAACAGGGATAAATTAACACAGTGTTTTGTAAAACGGCAGAAGGTATATGCTGCAAAGAGAAATGCGGCATCCGTTGCTTCTCATTATAATCAGACCATGAATAATCAAAGAGTGATGGATGCATACCGATTCAATCAAAAAAATTAAAAAAATTAGAAAAAGCTATAAAGTATTGCGATTCGTTTCCGATATATATAGTGTAAAGGTTAAGAGGTAATAACTCGTAAGAGATATTATATAATTATTATTAACGGTAGCATCGCTACTAGTACATGTAGCAAGGAAGCTACATTATATTCAAGGAGGAATTCATTATGGTAGTACAACACAACATGCAGGCAGCAAACACAAACAGAATGCTGGGAATGAACGTTAAGGCAGTATCTAAGTCTTCAGAGAAGTTATCTTCTGGTTACAAAGTAAACCGTGCAGCAGATGATGCAGCAGGACTTTCAATTTCTGAGAAGATGCGTAATCAGATCAGAGGTATCAACCAGGCAGTCAGCAACTCAGAGGATGGTCAGTACTTAATCCAGACAGCTGAAGGTAATATGAATGAGATTCATTCAATCTTACAGCGTATGGGTGAGTTGGCAACTAAGGCAGCCAATGATGTTAATGCTACAGAGGATCGTCAGTCTATTCAGGATGAGATTGATCAGTTAACTTCAGAAATTGATAGCATTTCAAAGAAAGCACAGTTCAACGGAACTTACTTATTAAGTGGCGGAATGAACACTGGAAAGTATTTACAGGTTGGTGCTAATAAGGGTGAAGATATGAAGATTTCTATCGCGACCATGAATGCTACAAAGCTTGGGGTTAAGAGTTTGAAGATGTCATCACATGGTGCTGCTGGTAGTGCTATGGCTAAGATTACAGATGCTATTAAGACGGTATCAAAAGAGCGTTCTAAGTTAGGTGCTATTCAGAATCGTTTGGATTACACAATCAATAACTTGCAGAACTATTCTGAGAACTTAACATCTGCTGAATCTAATATCCGTGATACAGATATGGCTACAGAGATGGTTAACTACTCTAAGAATAACATCTTACAGCAGGCTGCTCAGTCAATGCTTGCACAGGCAAACCAGTCTAACCAGAGCGTATTATCATTACTTCAGTAATCAAATAAGGTTATTGCGAATAGGGCGGACCATTAGGTCCGCTTTATTTGTCTTAATTGCATAACAAGTATTTAGAAAAAGTATTTAAAATATAGATGCCTTTTCTAACTATTTGTTAAAAATAAGGGAGGTCAATAGAATGGAAGAAGTATCACAGTTGATAGATAATTTAATTAAAATTACCGATTATTTGTATCAGGAAAATATACAAGTGGCATATAGATTATTATATTTGGTATTGCCAAGTTTGGATCAATTTATTTCGCAGATAGAGCAAGATGAAAAGAAGGATATATTAAAAGAAAAATTGTTACAAGCATTGGAGGCAATGGAAAAAGAAGATTATATATTGTTGGCAGATATTTTACAATATGAAGTAGTCGAACAGTTGCAAAATATGTAAAAAGGATGAATGGGAAAATGTCGTATTTTGAGAAAAACTTGAGAATAATTAAAAAGAAAAATCCTAGGTTATATGAAGCAATTAAAGAGTGGAATAATGCAACACAAGTAAATTGTTCCATTGTAGAAGCTAAAAATGGTTCTCCTATTATATGTGTCGAAAAAGAAAAAAAAGAGTATTACATGGGAAGTCGATATAATCCTGAAAAAGAGGCGGAGCGATTTGCAAAACAGTATGAAAGTCTGGTGGATTATTCATATATTATTTTTGTTGGATTGGGCAGTGGTGTGCTTGCAGAACAGGTTATCAAAGCAAATGGAGCGAATGTGCAATATTTATTTTATGAACCATCTACAGATATATTTTTGTGCGCATTGCAGAATTATGACATGGCTTATGTGTTAGATCATGATAATGTTAATATTATCGTAAAAGGCATGAATGATCAGACGTTGGATATAGATATAGGAAGATGTATCACAGTTGAAAATTACAAATGGTGCATTTTGGATGCAATGCCGCTTTATAAACAATTATTTGAAGAATCATATGAATTGGTTCGGCAGAAATATAGTTTTTTGGTTACAATGGTTGGATCGAATATTGCGACAAATTCTTATTTTGGAAGAAATGAAGCACGTAATAATATCCTTAATATGAAGGAGCTGTTTCATAGTAACTGTGAAGAGGATTTTGAAGGTGTGTTTCCGACAGATCGTCCGGCAATTATTGTTGCAGCAGGACCGTCGTTAGAAAAAAATGTTCAACATTTAAAAAAAGCAAAGGGGAAATTGTTGATAATAGCCGTTGATACGGCATTGCGTTATTTGTTGTCGCAAGATATACAACCCGATTTGGTGGTTGTGGCTGATCCTAAAAAACCGGTGCAATTATTTGAAAATAAAGAAACCCATAGAATTCCTATGGCATTTTGTGGATCTGCCAATAATGACATTGTGAAATTAATGAAAGATACAAAGGTTATATTGGCATCTGCGGAAGGTGAGTATTTTGATCAAATGTATCAAATCGCAGGAAAACATATGTATGTATTGTCTGCCGGAGGATCAGTTGCTACATTTGCTTTTGTGTTAGCCAGAGCATGGGGATACCATGAAATTATATTAGTAGGCCAAGATTTGGCATTAAGCAACAATAAAGTACATGCAGGAAAAGATGATATTGATACGTTTAAGTTGTCACGAGACAAGATTGAAATAGAGGGATATTATGGTGAGAAGGTGTATACTTCACCAGATTATAGTTTTTATAGAGAATGGTATGAGGCAGTTTTGGCACAAAAAATAGATGGAGAAGAATTAAAAGTAATTAATGCAACAGAGGGTGGAGCTAAGATTGAGGGAACGATTCAAATGCCATTACAGGAGGCGATAGAATCTGTTAGAGTGGAACCTTTTGATTTTGAAAAGACAATAAAGGAAATGCCGTGTACATTTAATGAGCAGCAACAGGAAAAAGTGATTCAGATGTGGAAAGATAGCGTTGCACATATGAATCAATTAAGATATAAGCTTCAAAGAGGCATACGATTGATTGATCAAGGAATACAGATGATCAAGATTCATACATATACTGTTTCTAAAATTAAAAAAATTCAGAAGGAAATCGGTAAAATTGCAGAAGAATGTAATAACTTTGACGAGATAATATTTGTAGATTATTATATTTCTCCAGAACAGGGTGATGTGTTGGGAGATGTTCTTTCAATAAAAGAGGATAACGTAGAGGAATGCATTAGAATGTTTTCGAAAATGAGGGGATATATGGAATCTATGTATGATGCAACAAAAGATATCGAAAATTTATTTAAGGAACTTTTGGATGATAAGGAGAATATAAAACAATGGGCAAACGAATAGCTATTATTACTGCCCGGGGTGGAAGTAAGAGAATACCAAAGAAGAATATTAAGGATTTTTGTGGAAAACCAATTATAGCGTATTCTATTGAGGCGGCAATATCTTCTAAATTATTTGATGAAGTTATGGTATCTACAGATAGTGAAGAAATTGCCGAGATTGCAAAGAAATACGGTGCAAGTGTACCATTTATGCGAAGTGCAGAAACGTCGAATGATTATGCAACAACGAATGATGTATTGATAGAAGTTTTTAACGAGTATAAAAAACGTGGACAGGAATTTGATATTGCAGTATGTATATATCCAACAGCTCCATTTGTAACTGCAGATAAATTAAAGAGAGCAATTGATATGGTTGAGAAGGATGGAGCAGATGCGGTTACTCCTGTTGTGCAATTCTCGTTTCCGCCACAGCGGGCATTTATCATTCGGGATAATGCGTTGGAATATCAGTATCCGGAAAATGCCAGTGCTCGTTCGCAGGATTTAGAGCCAATATATCATGACTGCGGACAATTCTACGTTATGAAACCTAAGAATGTTATGGATGGCATAATCATAAAAAAAACAACTCCAATTGTTATGCCGGAGTCAGAGGTTCAAGATATTGATACGGTAGAAGATTGGAAAATTGCGGAAATGAAGTATCAGATAATGGTAAGTGATAATACCTGAATAATGATAGAAAATAAACTTTAGAAGGAGGATGATAGTTTGGATAAAGTCATACAGATTGATAATCAAGTTATAGCTGAAAACTCACCGACTTATATTATTGCTGAAATGTCTGGAAATCATTTGATGGATTTTAGCAGAGCAAAAGATATTATATATCGGTTGAGAGATTCCGGCGTAAATGCTATTAAACTCCAAACCTATACAGCGGACACAATCACTATTGATAGTGATAATCCGGAATTTCAGATACATGGGGGATTATGGGATGGAGAGACTTTATATAGTTTGTACCAGAAGGCATATACCCCATGGGAGTGGCAGAGAGAGTTAGTTGTATATGCGAATTCTTTAGGTCTCAGTTGCTTTTCATCGCCGTTCGATTTAACTGCAGTTGATTTTATGGATGAGATTGGAATGCCAGCGTACAAAGTGGCTTCGTATGAAATTAATGATGTTCCTATGATTCGAAAAATAGCTCAAAAAGGAAAACCGATTATTATATCGACCGGCATTGCCTTTATGGAAGATGTGGAACGGGTTTTACAGATATGTAAAGAGGAAGGAAACGAGCAGGTTATTTTGTTGAAGTGCACATCGGCATATCCGTGTCCATATGAAGATATGAATATTCGGGCAATACCATTAATGGCAAAAACATATGATTGTGTGGTGGGATTGTCGGATCATAGTTTCGGAAGTGAGGTGTCCCTTGGGGCGGTAGCCCTTGGGGCGAAAGTGATTGAGAAACATGTTACAATTAAGCGTGCAGATGGAGGCCCGGATGCTGGATTTTCTATGGAAATGGAAGAATTTATAGATATGGTTAGACAGATTCGGAATTTGGAAAAAGCATTAGGTAGAGAAACACTGAGTTTAACGCCAACACAGGTTTCTGCAAGGGAGGGGTCTCGATCCTTATATGTAATAAAAGATCTTAAAGAAGGGGACACGTTTACAGCTGAGAATGTGAAGTCGATTCGGCCAGGATTAGGAATGCACACGATGTATTATGATCAAATTATCGGCAAAAAGGCGGCAAGAGATTTGTCTTTTGCAACACCGTTGTCATTTGGGGATGTGATATGGGAGCATGAGTAATATCAGATTGCGTAAAGTAGAGTTAGGGGATATGAGCCAATTATATAGGTGGAGAAATGATCCGGATGTTAGAAGATGGTCATTTAACAAGCAGGAGGTATTATTAGAGGAACACAAGAAATGGTTTCAAACTTGTCTGAATCGCGATGATGTTGAAATTTTTATTTTAGAAGAAGATGGACAAGCAGTAGGACAAATACGACTTACATATTGGTATGATGAATTGGTAATTGGATATAGTATTGATCGTAATTGCAGAGGAAGGCATTTAGGACAGCAAATAGTTGAGCGGATGGAAAAATTGTTGACGGAGGATGAGAGCCTCCGAAAAGACGGTGAATATCTTGTGGCATATGTGCAGAAAGAAAATGTTGTTTCCAGAAGAGTTTTTCAAGTGCTGGGATATTGTGAGGAAGAGCAACGCAAGTGGATTAAATATGTGAAAAAATTAGTACATAGTAGAACAGTGTAACAAAGACAAAGGGTGATGGAGATGCAAGTTGTTTTAAGAAAGATGTGTATAAATGATATGGAGATGGTACGTCAATGGAGAATGATGCCGGAGGTTACAAAATATATGTACACAGATCCGATAATTACTTTAGAGCAACAAATAAAATGGTATGATAAAGTATCAAAAAGTGATGATTTATATTGGATTGTTGTTCAAGACGGAACGCCTGTAGGACTTGCTAGTTTAGTAGGATGGGATAAAGAGAATAACCGGATGACAGGAGGGGCATACATTGCGGTAAGAAACAGTGATACATTTAAGCTAGCAATAGAACTACAACTTAATTTGTTGAATTATGCGTTTAATGTATTACATGTAAATAAAGTTTGTGGTGAAGTAATTAGTGAGAATGTTGGAGCTCTGAAAGTGTTAGAAATGTGTGGAAGTGTGCGAGAGGGTGTACTTCGAGAACATATATATAAAAATGGAAGGTATTATGATGTTATTGTTCAGAGTACGATAAAGAGTGATTGGGGTAGGATTAAGAAGAGATTAAAGAATATTTATGAAATGGAATAGGAAGAATGGGTAAACGAGTTTTAATTACGGGTTCAAATCGTGGAATAGGAAAAAAATTAGTTGAACAATTCGCACAGAACGGGTTTAATATAGTTGCTTGTGCGAGAAAAAAAGATGATTCTTTTGATGATTATTTGAAAGATATTGTTCGGATGTATAATATTGATGTTACAACTTCGTATTTTGATATGGAGGACGAACAGTGTATCAAGAGAGAATTAAAAAGTGTAATTAATAAAGTCAAGACTGTAGATGTGCTAATTAATAATGCGGGTTATGGTCAAAATGCGTTGTTTCCGATGATTTCTTCAAATGAATTAAAAAAGGAAATGCAGATAAATTATATTTCGCCAATTATTATCTCGCAGATAGTTTCGAGAGTTATGATTAGAAATGGTGGGGGGAGCATTATAAATATTGCATCAGTTTCTGGAATTAGAAATGAACAAGGTAGGCTGGCGTATGGAAGTAGTAAAGCTGCATTAATTTTTGCAACTAAGACAATGTCGCTGGAGTTAGCGCCCAATAATGTTAGAGTAAATTCCGTATCGCCAGGATTTATTGATACGGATATGTGGAACAATAGAAGTGAGCAAATATATAAAAAGGTATTAAGTGAAACTCCATTGGGAAGACAAGGAAATACAAAGGATGTAGCAGATTTAGTTTATTATTTAGCATCGGATGCCGCTTCATATATTACAGGGCAAAATATAGTAGTTGATGGTGGAAGGATGATTTAAATATGGCAGATTGTATTTTGAAAAATGGAAAAAGGATTGGTGATTATAAAAAACCATATTTTGTAGCTGAAATGAATTCTAGTCATAATGGCAATGTAGCAACAGCAAAAAGAATGATAGATGAAGCTGCTAGAATAGGATGTGATGCGGTTAAATTTCAATCATGGACGGCGAAGACTTTGTATTCTAAGAATTATTATGATGAAAATCCTATAGCAAGGAGAATGGTGTCACGTTTTGCGTTGGATAAGGATCAGTTAAAAGAGTTATCAGTTTACTGTAAAGAAAAGAAAATAGATTTTTCATCTACACCGTATTCAAAAGATGAATTAGATTTTTTGGTTGATGAATGTGGGGCTTCATTTGTGAAGATTGCTTCAATGGATATAAATAATTTAAAATTTTTGAGACAGGTAGCTGAAAAGGGGATTGCTATTGTGTTATCTACAGGAATGGCAACAATGGACGAAATAAAAAGTGCTGTAGACACAATAAAAAGTGCGGGAAATTCTAATATATGTGTTTTACATTGTGTATCTGTGTATCCTGTTGAAGAGAAAAATGTTAATTTAAATAATATGATGGCGATCAGGAATGAGCTTGGAACGTTGCCGGTTGGGTATTCTGATCATACGGTTGGAGAAGTTGCATCAATATGTGCCGTTGCTAATGGAGCAGCGTTAATTGAAAAGCATTTTACATTGGATAATAAAAAAATAGGTTGGGACAATCAAATGGCATGTGAACCTGATGATTTTGAAAAAATGATTCGGTTATGTAATATAGCATATGACACTATGGGAAATACAAATAGAGTTTTATCAAAAGAAGAGATGGAACAGTTGAAAAAGATGAGGCGCAGTATAGTTGCTACTCGGTATATTCCTAAAGGCACTGTACTTACGGAAGAAATGCTTGATGCTAAACGACCATTTTCGGGTATTGCACCTAATAATATTGATAATTTGATTGGAAGAAAAATAAAGCGGAATATTGACGAAGATGAAATAATTTTTGAAATAGATCTTGAATAGGTAAAGGGGATATTATGATAGAGGAATTTCACAATATAGAACCGTATTCACTTAGTAAAAAAGAAAAAAATCAATTGTTAACGAGAGAATTGACTGAGTTAACTACATATCACAGAGAACATTGTGAACAATATGATAATATTTTATCTGCATTTGAATTAAATGAAAAAAATATAAAAACAGTAGAGGATATACCTTTCCTTCCGGTACGTATTTTTAAAGAGATATGTTTAAAGAGTATACCGGATGATAAAGTTTTTAAAATAATGACTTCTTCAGGGACAACTAATCAGGTATCGTCAAAAATATATTTAGATAAAGAAAACGCTATATTACAGCAAAAGGTCTTGTTAAGACTTTTAGGTAATTTTATAGGAAAAAAGAGGCTTCCTATGTTAGTCATAGATTCAGCATCCGTGATTAAGAATCGAAAATTATTTACTGCAAGGGGAGCAACTATTATGGGCTTAGACTTTGCGGCAACAAAAATGTTTTTTGCATTAAAGGATGATATGTCATTAGATGTAGAGACGGTAGAGGAATTTTTAAGTAATTATAGGAATGATAATTTTATAATATTTGGTTTTACTTTTATGGTATGGCAACATCTATTTGAAGTTGTGGAAAAAATGGGATATAAGTTTAATATGAGAAATTCTTTTTTATTGACCGCAGGAGGATGGAAAAAACTAGAAAATTCAGCAGTTTCAAGAGAAGATTTTAAAAGAATTGGAAAAGAACGGTGTGGAATAATACGATATATTGATCATTACAGTATGGCTGAACAGTCAGGATGTATATATGCAGAGTGTGAATATGGACATTTACATGCAAGTATTTATTCAGATATGTTGATTCGAAATCCCAAAGATTTTTCATTGTGTGAAATAGGGGAAAAGGGGATAATACAAGTGGTATCAGTGCTTCCACATTCATATCCAGGTCATTCAATACTTACAGAAGATGAAGGATTAATTTTAGGTGAGGATGATTGTCCGTGTGGAAGAAAAGGTAAATATATAAAAATATTAGGAAGAATGAAAAATGCAGAAATAAGGGGATGTAGTGATACATATGCTTCAAAATTTAAATGATGTTAATTTTTTAATAGGTACAACAGAAAATATAAGAAAAATAAAATTGATTCCAGCAAGGAAAGTGTTTGATTCGAGAGTTGTTGATTTTTTGTCAGATTTAGCAAGTTTTCTTTTAAAAGATCAATTTGCAAAAAAATATCAAGATATTATTGCGTTTGCGTTTTGGATTAGAAAATCATCACTGAAAAAAGTTGCCGAAATATACGAAAAAGAGAATAGAATAGGTAGAGGAACAGTATTTCATATTGCACCATCTAATATACCGGTTCAATTTGCAGTATCACTAGTATATGCGTTAGTTGCAGGAAATGCTAGCATTATAAGAATTTCCGACAAGGAGTTTGAACAGGTGGATATTTTATGCAAGGCTATTAACGATTTGGTGCAAGACAAATATAAAATATTGGCACCATATATTAATGTTATTAGATATGGTCATAATGATGATATTACGTCTGATCTTTCCTCTATTTGTGATGCAAGAATTATTTGGGGTGGGGATAATACAATTAATTATATCGGAAGGGTTCCGATTCCTCCACGTTCTGTGGAACTGAAATTTGCAGATAGATTTTCTGTGATGATTATTAACGCAGATGAATATTTACAAATGGATTCTAAGAGCGTTGCAAGGGATTTTTATATGGATACATTTAGCGTGGATCAGAATGCATGTAGTTCCCCAAGAATTATTATTTGGACGGGCGATAATATAAAGGAAGCACGGGATATATTTTGGAATTCAATACAGGAAGGTGTTGAGGATAAATATGAATATAAAGATATATATGGCACTGAGAAACTATTAAAGTTTACACTGTTAGCTGCAAGAGATAAAGATATACGTTTAATAAAGAAAGATAATAAGATTGTCAGAGTAACAGTAAAAAGGTTATATCCAGAATTATTTGAGTATAAAGGAAATTGCGGATATTTTTTCGAGTACGAGACAAAAAAATTAGATGATATACTACCGATTATAACCAAGGAATGTCAAACAATTGTATGTTGTGGGATTGATAAAGGTCTTGTAAGAAGAATGATAATTGAAATGGGTGTTTGTGGTGGTGACAGAGTAGTTGATGTAGGACATGCATTGGATTTATCCTTTTTTTGGGATGGTTATGATATGGTCAGAGAATTGTCTAGAATAATCTTATAACAGTTACTAAGAAATTAATAATTTTAAAAATATTCGGAGGAAAAATGGAAAAGAATATTGCAAATATTAGAAGGAATATTATTAAGGTTGGATTGACGTGTAAAGGAAAAGTACACTGGGGAAGTTCGTTATCTTGTGTTGAAATTATGTATGTGTTGTATGGAATTGTAACAAACGTTTCGAATAATGAGATATCAGATTCTGAACGGGATCAGATAATAGTCAGCAAGGGACAAGGAGCGTTGGCAATGTATGCGGCAATGCATGAGGCTGGGATGATAGGCGATGATTTTATTTCTGATTTTCAAGGCAATGGAAGTGATTTTTCTGAAGAAATTATAATGAATGATAAGATGAAAATTCCTTGTTCGACAGGAAGTCTCGGAATTGGAATGCCTTATGCTGTTGGTGTTGCATTAAGGAAAAAACGGAGGGGTGAAGCGGGAAAAGTATATACAGTTGTTGGTGATGGAGAGTGTGATGAGGGCAGTATTTGGGAGGCAGCAATGTGTGCTTCTCATTATGGTCTTAATAACCTTGTTATGATAATTGACCATAATGGGTTGCAGGCAGATGGCGATATAGAAAAAGTTATGAAGATTGGGGATGTTGGTCAGAAATTTCTTTCTTTTGGCTGGGATATATCTGTAGTTGAAGGTCATAATTGTGAGGCGTTAGTAAAAGCCTTATCTGTTTCAAGGGAAAAACCATATGCTATAATTGCAAATACAATAAAAGGAAAAGGGATTTCTTTTATGGAGAATCAATATTTATGGCATGATCATACTCTCGATAATAATTTACTAGAACAGGCATGTAGAGAGGTGGGGTTAGAATATGCTACAAAAGAGTAGTAAAAATGCTCGTTTTTTGTCCAGAATGGGAGCACAAGGAACTTATGGACAGGCAATATTTGATTTAGCAGAGGATAATACTGACTTTTTTGCAGTATCAGCGGACTTGGGAATTGCATCAGGTTTAGATAGATTTATTAAAAAATATGAAAATAGATATATAAACGTAGGGATTGCTGAACAAAACATGGTTTCTATAGCAGCGGGTATGGCATCCGACAGTACACCGGTATTTGTTTCTTCATGGGCACCGTTTGCCACATATAGATGTGGCGATCAGATAAGAGTATATGCAGGGAATATGAAAAAAAATATAAAAATTATTGGACTGGCAAGTGGTATGCATATTCCTAAATTTGGAGGTTCTCATTATGGGCTTGGGGATATTGCTATGATAAGATCTATATCCCATATTACGATTCTTTCACCATGTGATGGATTAGAAATATATCATGCAATTTATGAAGCTGCTGCAATGGACGGACCGGTATATATAAGATTAACTGGTGGGGATTATATACCTATTATTAATAATTGGGAAAACATGGACTTTAAAATTGGAAAGGCAACTCATTTAAAACTGGGAGAAGATATTGTTTTTATTGGATGTGGAAGTATATTGTATAATGTTGTGGAGGCTGTTAAGAAACTTGAAGAAATGGGAATTAGTTGTAGTGTGATAAATATGCATACTATTAGACCGTTAGATCAAGTTTGCCTGGAAGAATGTTGTAAGTATAAAATGATATTTACAGTGGAGGAACATAGTGTTGTGGGAGGATTGGGATCTGCAGTATGTGAATATATGGCAGAAAAGAAACAACATCCACCTGTGCATAGAATTGGGGTAAATGATTTTTATCCTCGCCCTGGTGAATATGAATATTTATTAAAACAATGTGGATTGGACATAGATGGTATTGTCAATAATGTGCTTGGTGCATTACAGAGGTGATTTCAGTGGAAAAGAATATTATTGTTACGGGTGCTAATCGTGGGATTGGCAGGGCGATTGTTGAAAAATTTGCTTTAAATAAATGCAATATCTGGGCTTGTGCTCGAACGAGGAATAATGATTTTGAGGGGTATATTCAAAAACTAGCGGAGCAAAATAATATTTGGATTAAGCCAATATACTTCGATTTAATAGATCAGGATGCAATTAAAGAGGCAATGAAACAGATTATTGCTGAAAAAAAAGATATAGATATTTTAGTAAATAATGCTGGTGTTAATATGTATAATTTATTTCAGATGACGAAGATTGCAGATGCAAAGAGACTATTTGAAATTGATTATTTTGCACCATTTCAGATTATGCAATTTGTATTAAAAAGGATGACAAAACAGAAATCAGGTTGTATAATTAATTTATCATCAATAGCGGCACTTGACGCTCATTCAGGGGATGCTGTATATGGTTCCGCGAAGGCAGCACTTTTGACGTTATCAAAAGCAATAGCAACGGAAGTGGGACATTTGGGGATTAGAGTAAATGTCGTAGCACCAGGACCAGTCGAAACAGAAATGATAAAAAATAACATAAGTAAAATTGGAAACCAGATTGTGTCTAATTCTATTATGGGTAGACTGGCAACAACTGAAGAAATAGCTAATGTTGTTTATTACCTGTCGTCAGATGAGGCATCATTTATAAATGGTCAGGTGATTAGAGTTGATGGTGGAATAAAGTAAAGAGAGGTATATTATTATGAATAATAGGGAGAAGTATAATAACGCATTTGTTGAGGCTCTTTCAGTTAATAAGGATGAAGTTGAAACATTAGAATATCAGTCAATTCCTGAATGGGATTCAGTGGGACATATGTCATTAGTGGCAGAAATAGAGGATGCATTTGATATTATGCTTGATACAGATGATATTATTGATTTTAATTCATATCAAAAGGGAATTGAAATTTTAAAAAAATATGATATTGAGATTTAATATATATAAGCAGAAATAGAATATATTATTTGAAAAAAGGTTTCGAAAAATAAATCGAAACTTTTTTTGTAGATATATGTCATATTCAAATAGTGATGGTTGATATACAATTAGAAGGGATGACGATAAGTGTGCAGATAGTTTGCGGAATAGAACAAGTTAAGAAATCTCCATTACCGCCATATTCAGAATTGGTATGTGAGTTTTTGGATGAATATGCATCTATGTTACGGAAGGATGCAGAAGCCCGGCGATATCCAGATGTACAAACTTTTGCTTTTTGGGCACGGAAATCCAATATACAAAAAAAGAAAATAGAGTTTAAGAAGCGAACGCAATCAGTGAATTATCTTGGAAGAGGTATTGTATTTCATGTGGCACCATCAAATGTACCAGTTAATTGTATGTTCACATATGCGTTTGGATTATTGTCGGGGAATGCGAATATTGTCCGGATCCCCTCAAAGGCTTTTCCGCAAGTGGAGTGCATGTGTAGGATATTGAAGCAATGTTTACAAAGAGAAGAGTTTCAACAAATATATGAAATGACATCTATTGTGAAATATGAAAAGAACAAGGAAATCACAGACCGATATTCGAGAGATTGTAATATTCGGGTAATCTGGGGTGGTGATGAGACAATCCATGCTATTCGTAATTCAGAACTGCCTGCACGTAGCATAGAAATAACATTTGCAGATCGCTATTCTTTTGGTATTATTGATGCGAAAAAGTGGAAGAATGCGGACGTGGTGGAGAAGAAAACTATAGCAGAGGGCTTTTACAATGATACTTACCTGATGGATCAAAATGCCTGCTCTACGCCACATTTGATTTGTTGGGATGTTGATGGATTAACAAAGGAGGAATATACATCCGTTCAGGTAGAATTTTGGAAAACGATACAGAGGGTGGCTGTTAAGTATGATTTAGCCGATATTAAAGTTAGTGAGAAATATGCATCTCTTTGCGAAGAAGTTATTGAAAATAAGATGATTTCTAAGGTAGAAAAGTATGATAATCTTCTTTATGTATGCGATGTAGAAGTGTTAAATCAAAATATGGTTACTTCTTTAAGGGGAAAATATGGATTGTTTTTCCAATATGTGTTGCATAGTATAGATGACATACATTATTTTTCTAATGAAAAGGTACAAACCTGTGCATATTTTGGAGATAAACAGGAAGAATTACTTGATCACATAATTCGAAATGGTTTTTGTGGAATTGATCGTATTGTTCCATTTGGAAAGACATTAAATATTGATACAATATGGGATGGGTACGATTTGGTTGCTCAGATGAGCAGAATAATTGAGATAAGTAAATAATTGATATTTTAATATACAAGAAAGAGGGTGTTGACATGTTCTTGAAGTTGGATAATAAAGAAAGAGAAAACGTGGCTGCTATTTCGGATAATGGGAATAAGGTTACATATGGTGATCTTATGTCATTTTCAAATAGAGTAATGGATGTTTTACCGGAGCGATCGCTAGTTTTTTCGTTATGCCATAACACGATTGGTTCTCTAATGGGTTATGTTGCTTTTTTATCAACACGAAATGTACCTCTTTTGTTGAGTGCGGATCTCGATAAGGAATTGTTACATTATCTACTTGATACTTACCAACCGAATTATTTGTGGATGCCGCAGAAGATGGCAGACCAATTTGATGGAAATGTGGTAATGTCTGAGTATGGATATAGTTTACTTTCCTATTCAGATAAAAAAATAGATATGTATCCGGAATTGGCATTGTTGCTTACGACTTCAGGTTCTACCGGAAGTCCGAAATTAGTCCGACAGAGTTATACCAATATTGAATCAAATGCACAATCAATTATGCAATATCTGGAATTGGATGAAACAGAACGTCCAATCACGATGCTCCCAATGAATTATACATATGGATTATCTGTCATTAATAGTCACCTGCTGGTCGGGGCAACTATTCTAATGACAGATGAAAGCTACGCACAAAAAAAGTTTTGGGATTTTTTTAAAAGTCAGGGTGCAACTTCTATTGTAGGTGTTCCGTTTACATATGAGATTCTAAAAAAACTACGGTTCTTTCGTATGGAACTTCCAACATTGCGTTACATGACACAGGCCGGAGGTAAGCTATTACCGGAATTGCATAAAGAATATGCCGAATATGCTATTGCAAATGACAAACGGTTTTATGTGATGTATGGGCAGACAGAAGCTACAGCCAGAATGTCGTATTTACCTTATAAACGTTCATTGGAAAAATACGGTAGTATGGGAATTGCAATTCCGGGTGGGACGTTTCACTTGATTGATGTAGATGGAACCGACATTGAAAAAGCAGATGTAGTCGGGGAGTTGGTATATGAAGGTCCGAATGTTACACTTGGTTATGCGGAATGTCAATATGATTTATCAAAGGGTGATGAAAGGAATGGAATATTAGTCACTGGTGATATGGCTAAGAGAGACGAGGATGGGTATTATTATATTGTAGGTCGTAAAAAAAGATTTTTGAAAATTTATGGTAACAGAGTTAATCTTGATGAGACGGAGCGAATGATTCAAAGCCAATTTGATGGAATGGAATGTGCATGTGTAGGTGAAGATGATCATATGCAAATATATGTGACGGATAAGAATATGGAAAAGGATGTAACAGAGTTCATTACGAATAAGACAGGATTGAATTGGAAGGCATTTACAGTACATTATATTGAAGAAATCCCTAAGAATGAATCCGGTAAGAAGAATTATCAGAAATTGGGGTGATATAGAGTGAAATTCGACGAATTGTTGGCATATGAACCATATCAATGCAATCATGAAGAAAAGCATAGGCTTTTATTAGATAGATTAAATGAATTGACGAGATTACACTATAATAACTGTCCGGAATATCAAGCAATCATTGATCGATTATATGGTGGAAAAACAGAGTATGATAGTTTAGAAGAAATTCCCTTTTTGCCGGTTTCACTATTTAAGAAATTTTCCCTTAAAAGTGTAGCAGATGATAAAGTGTTTAAAACAATGACATCATCAGGGACAACAGGACAACAGGTTTCTAAAGTATTTTTGAATAGAGAAACGGCAAGCAACCAGCAGAAGGTATTGACACGGATTGTTTCAGATTTTGCAGGTAGTTCCAGAATGCCAATGATTATTCTTGATTGTCCGTCTGTTATTAAAAATAGAGCAATGTTTTCTGCAAGAGGAGCAGGAATTCTGGGATTTTCTATTTTTGGTGCAAAAAAAATATATGCTTTTGATGATGATATGAATTTGAATCTGGATGAGTTGAGAGAATTTTTGCATAAATATGAGGGGCAGACAGTTTTTTTATTTGGATTTACTTTTATGATTTGGCAGTACTTTTATAAGAAATTGAAAGAAACGAAAGTATATTTACCGATAGAAAATGGTGTATTGGTTCATGGAGGTGGATGGAAGAAACTGATCAATGAAGCGGTTTCAAAAGAACAATTTAAAGAGGGACTTAAAGAAGTTTGTGGGATTAATAGTGTACATGATTATTACGGAATGGTAGAACAGACAGGATGTATTTACATGGAATGTGAGGAAGGTCATTTACATGCTAGCATTTATTCAGATATTTTTGTAAGAAATATGAAGGATTTTTCGGTTTGTGCTAACGGAGAAGAAGGAGTAATACAAGTAATATCTACGATACCTGAATCTTATCCTGGTCATTCTATACTCACCGAGGATGTAGGCTGTGTATTAGGGGAAGATGACTGTCCATGTGGCCGAAAAGGAAAATATATAGAAATTCATGGAAGAATAAAAAATGCGGAGATAAGGGGATGTAGTGATACATTTTCTAAAGCTTAATAAATATATCAGTTTGGAAAGGTAGGAAGAATAATGTATATACCATATGGAAGACAATCAATTAGTGAAGAAGATATACAGGCAGTTGTGGATGTATTAAGATCAGACTATCTGACAACAGGACCGAAGGTTACTGAATTCGAGAATATAGTTGCGAATTATGTAGGTGCGAAGTATGCAGTGGCGGTGTCGAATGGGACAGCGGCACTGCATATTGCATGTTTGGCAGCGGGAATTCAACCGGGGGATGAAGTGATAGTGTCACCAATTACGTTTGCTGCGTCAGCAAACTGTGTTTTGTATTGTGGAGGAAAACCGGTGTTTGCGGATATCAAACCGGATACATATAACATAGATCCGGAGGATATTGAACGTAAGATAACATCAAAAACCAAGGCTATTATTGCTGTACACTATACCGGACAGCCTTGTGAAATGGATGAGATAACTGCAATTGCAAAGAAACATAATCTGGTTGTTATTGAGGATGGCGCTCAGGTAATCAGTGGGGAATATAAGGGGAAAAAGATTGGTTCTATTTCAGATATGACAACATTTAGTTTTCACCCGGTGAAACCTGTTACAACAGGAGAGGGCGGAATGGTCACAACGAATAATGAAGAATTATATCAGCGTTTAAAATTATTTCATACACATGGAATTACAAGAGAGGAATCGTTATTAACGCATAATGAAGGGCCATGGTATTATGAACAGTTGGAATTAGGATATAATTATCGGATTACAGATATTCAGTGTGCATTAGGTATATCACAGATGAAACGGCTGGATCAGTTTGCTGCACATAGAAGGAAACTTGCTCATAGATATGATGAAGCTTTTGCAGGTTGTAAAGACATTATTACACCATATCAACATCCGGATTGTCTTAGCAGCTATCATCTGTATATGATTCAGGTTCCGGCAGAACATAGACGGAAGATTTTTGAAAACCTTCGGAATAAAGGAATTGGTGTGAATGTGCATTATATTCCGGTCTATAAATTACCATATTATCAGCAGCATGGATATCAGGGTACATGTTGTCCTAATGCGGAAGCATTTTATGCAAAAGCCATAACGTTGCCGTTGTATGCAGATATGACAGAGGAACAGGTAGACTATGTTGTTGAATGCGTAAAAGATGAGGTAGAGAAGGTAAGATAAAGAAATTATGATTGCAATACGGGTAGATGGAAATGAAATAATTGCAACGGGACATGTAATGAGGTGTCTTTCAATTGCAGAACAGATTCGTAAGTTTGGTGTAGAAGTAAGATTTGTATTGGCTGATGACAGACCGGGACAACTGATCCGTAACCAGGGATTTGAGTATGATGTATTGGATACAGCATGGAATCAATTGGATCTGGAAACAGAACAGTTATGTAAATACTTACAGAAACGTGAGATTGATACAATGCTGTTAGATACGTATTATGTGACACAGGAGTATTTGCAAAATATATCACATTATACTAAAATAGTTTATATTGATGATTTGAGAAAATTTGCTTATCCGGTTCATACAGTGATCAATTATGGAGCATGGGTGACAGAAGATGATTATGATAAGCAGGGATATTATGCAAACGGACAACGGACACAATTTCTAATCGGTTCGCAATATGTACCCCTGAGAGATGAATTTAGGTATCGGGAGTTTCATGTAAACAAGAAAGTGAAAAGGGTTTTGATTACGACCGGAGGAACCGATATATTAAATGTAGCAGGCGGTGTATTAGACGAGCTGTTGCATGATGACCGGACACAAGAATTGGAATATCATGTAATAGTTGGATGCTTTAATCAAAACCGTGATCTGTTATATTCAAAAGCAAAGATGAATAATAATATTTTTCTGCATGAAAATGTCTCTAATATGGCGGAATGGATGCGTAATTGTGATGTGGCGATTTCGGCAGCAGGAACTACAACGTATGAATTATGTGCTTGTGGAATTCCATCAATCTGTCTGGAGATTGCAGACAATCAGGAAGGTGCCATTGCATGGGAAGAGAATGGATATATGCTATATGCTGGCAATGCATATAAGAATAGACAATTATGCATGGATAATTGCAGAAAATATCTGGTGGAATATCAGAACGATTATGAGTTGAGAAAAGAGAATTCTTTTAGAATGCAGAGCCTGGTCGATGGATTAGGAGCAGAGAGAATTGCACAATATTTAATCAATGGAGGAGTAGAGAGATGCTAAATGATAAGGTGATTTTAATTACAGGAGGAACAGGATCTTTTGGTAAGAAATTTTTGGAGATGATATTTGCAAAGTACACCCCGAAAAAGGTAATTATATATTCCCGTGATGAATTCAAACAGAGTGTCATGCAAGCAGAGTATAAGGATAAGATTGACATGTCAAGAGTTCGATTCTTTATCGGAGATGTTCGGGATAAGGATCGGCTATATCGTGCATTTGATGGGGCGGATTATGTTATACATGCAGCAGCAATGAAGCAGGTGCCAACCTGTGAATATAATCCGATGGAAGCAATTAAGACGAATATTCATGGAGCACAGAATGTAATTGAGGCTGCATTGGATCGTGGGGTTAAGAAGGTAGTGGCTCTTTCCACAGACAAGGCAGTGAATCCGATCAATCTGTATGGTGGAACAAAATTAGTATCAGACAAGTTATTTATAGCAGCGAATGCGTATAGTGGAGAAAATGGAACAGTATTTTCTGTTGTGCGTTATGGGAATGTAGCTGGAAGTCGAGGTTCGGTTATTCCAATCTGGAAGAGAATTATTGAAGAGGGCGGAACTACATTAGGGGTTACAGATGCCAGAATGACAAGATTCTGGATTACATTAGAGCAGGGCGTTGAGTTAGTCTTTAAGGCGTTAGAGGAATCAAAAGGCGGCGAGACATATATTTCTAAGATTCCGTCATTCCATATCTGTGATCTTGCAAAGGCAATGTTGCCGGGATGCACGATTGAAGAGATTGGAATCCGTGAGGGAGAAAAACTTCATGAAGTAATGGTTACAAAGGATGATTCAAGATCCACTTATGAATACGATAAGCATTATATTATATATCCAAACTATAGCTGGGCGAAGGAAGGAGATATTCTTCCGGGAGGCAAGCGAGTAGAAGAAGGATTTGAATATAACTCAGGAAAGAATAAGGAATGGTTAAACGAGGAGCAACTAAGGGAAGCTTTAAAGAATATATAAAGATTTAATAAGGAAATGAAGTAAGTGACAAACAATGAAGTAATGTAACATTTACATGATGAGTGAAGTGACCCCCAAAAGTTAGACTTTTTTGAGACGGCAGGAGAAATGTTAACCCCCTCGGAATAATCGTCCGACTTATTCCGAGGGGGGTTAATGTTCTAAATTATATATTTTGCTGTGCTGCAAGTTGTTTT
>HF987814.1 GCA_000431135.1 Clostridium sp. CAG:590 | reverse complement strand
ATAGAATTATGAATTCGAAATATATTTTTCAAGGATATCTTTGAGTGGAAAAGGAGTGACATCAAATGGTAGATATATATACAGATAAAAAAGAATCAAAGGACTGGATTCTTCAAAACGATTTGTATTTCAATTTGAATACAAGTAATGAAGAAATGTCCTCAAATGAAATAAATCTCATTCAGCAAGTAGATGAGGCAAAGTTGACACCGGACAAGCACATTGAAACAAAATATGGATTAGGTACAATCCGTAATTTGTCATCTGGCTGCAAGACATTACTTAATATTGTAAAGCATCCTGACAAGGTGGTGAATGTAGAAGAATGTGGTCCGAATGTGCTTAAAATAATTTTTACTATGGATAATATAAAGATTTATATGTCCAGGCCCTCGCTTTTTGATATCCCGGATGATGTGCAAATCAGATTTAATGATGCTGATATAGTGACCGGAGGGAGAGGTTATAATGCCTGGTGGAGTAAGGAGTATGAAAGGAGAGAAGCAGATGATTTATAAGAATATCACTTTTAAAGCAGATCCATTTTCATACAATCTAGAATTTGACGATAGAATAACTCTTGTTGGCGGAGATAGCGGTACTGGTAAAACTGTGCTTTATGAAATGTTAGAAGATTTACGATTAACTGATGAATACAAAGCTATAAAATTGTTTAATTACAAATCAGATAATTTCTCAGAATCGATTGAACAGTGCAGAGATAGTTTTATTGTAGTCGATAATGCAGATAATTTGATTAATGATGAAGTCAGACGTTTTATTAATTTTGAGCCGTCTAATCAATATATGCTTTTCCTACGAAATTGCGACGGACTAAATGT
>HF987813.1:17852-20490 GCA_000431135.1 Clostridium sp. CAG:590 | reverse complement strand
TCCGTCCCTCACGCTGTGCAAGGGATTAATGCTCCATCTTCCAGTAGGCGGCTGAGTATGGCGACAACTCACTGCCTCCTCCAAAATCATGCGGTTGTCCACTGATCAGATCTTCCGCCATTCCACAGCCTGCATCAAAGTGTGCTGTATATGGCTGATCCGATGCATTGATCGCAACCAATACCCGTTCCCCATCACATGCACGTTCAAAAATGCACTGGTGATTGGTCAATACCACATTTCGGAAATTACCATAATTTAATGCTTTGCTTCCCTTCTTTGCTTTGGCAAGCTTTGCAATATATTCAGAAAGTTCATTGAATTCCGGCTTTTCAAAGCAGGCGCGGAGCGCAGGATCGCCCTCACTCTTATTGGCTTTTGTGCCCCATTCGCTTCCATAATACACGCACGGAATACCCGGCATACCAAACGCAAGTGCATAGATCAACGGTAAATGCTTCTCGTTATTCAAGTTACTTGCAATACGGGAAACATCATGGTTATCCACAAAAGATAACAAATGTTTGCCTTTATATAACGTCCAGTTCTCCGGTCCAAACTGTCTGGCAAGAGAATGACAAATCTCAAACATATTCATACTGTTAAAGCTTGAGAACAGCCCTTTATAACACTCATAATTCGTAACCGAATTGCACATGGCATCATTCATCCACTGGTTGTAATCGCCATGTAATGTCTCTCCTACAATAAAGAAATCATCCTTCAAACCGTCAACATGCTGACGCAGTCTCCGAAGGAAATCATGATCTAAACAATATGCAACATCCAATCGCAGACCATCAATATCAAATTCATCAATCCAGCCTTTCACTGCGGAAAAAATATGCTGAATAACTTCTTCATTTCGAAGATTCAATTTTACCAGATCGTAATTTCCTTCCCAGCCTTCATACCACAGACCATCGTTATAATTGGAATTACCACCAAAATCAATATGGAACCAGTCACGATATCTGGATCCTTCTCTATTCGCAAGAACATCCTGAAAAGCCCAGAAACCTCTTCCAACATGATTAAATACTCCATCCAACACTACTTTGATTCCTGCTGCATGCAGTTTGTCACAGACCAGCTTGAAATCTTCATTCGTTCCCAGTCTGCAATCAATCTTTGTATAATCTCTTGTATTATATCCATGCGTATCTGACTCAAACACCGGTGAGAAATAAATGGCATTCGCACCCAGCTTCTCAATATGAGGAATCCAATCGATCACCTTCAGAATACGCGATTCCTGTTTACCATCATTTTCAAATGGTGCTCCACAAAAACCCAATGGATAAATCTGATAAAAAACACTCTCGTATGCCCACATCATTCTGTCCTCCTTATTATCCGTAAATATTGCAGATGTCACACCGTCAGAACCTGTTGCTTCATCGTCCGGATATAAGACCTCCAAAAGCCTTACTGTTCGCGGCTAACACTAAATAGTATAACACACCCGATAAAGTGTTGCAAATCCGACATTTTTTCATCCCGTGTCTATTGACCGCTTAATGCATCAATCTCGCCATATGCTTTCCCAAGTTCCAATGTACGTCCTTTGTATTGTGCCATCTGACTTACCGACACGATCTGATATCCCATTTCCTTTAACTTAGGAACCATAATCTCTACTGCTTCCGCTGTAGACTCATAAATATCATGCATTAATACAATATCCCCGTCCTTTACGGTTGATAATACTTTCTCCGCAATGTCCTGTGCATTCCGGCTGCTCCAGTCCTCTGTATCCAGATCCCATAACACCACCGGTTCCGTTAATAATGCCATCACTTTATCATTATATGCGCCATATGGCGGACGGATCAAGGTCGCCTTTTCCCCTGTTGCATTCTTAACCGCACGGTTAACATCCGATATCTCTTTTTCAATCGTATCATCATCTGCTTTTGTCAGATTAGCATGATGATAAGTATGATTGCCGATCTCACTTCCGGAAGACAAGATATTCTGCAATGTTTCCGGATAACTCTCTGCATTATTGCCTACCACAAAAAAAGTAGCATGTGAATAATTGGCATTTAACACATCTAATATCCGTTTCGTATATTCCGGATTAGGACCATCATCAAACGTAAATGCAACCATCGGAGCTGTTCTATCCACATCATCCGGATCACTGGCACCAAACGTGATATGCCGGTAATAGGTCAGGAACTGACCTCTTGTCTGAGTCAGATCCTTTTCATTTACGTCCCTTATAACGCCCTTGTTAACAACCTCCTGATGTGTCAAATGCCGATGCCATACACGCATTCTTCCATAAGGAGATAATTCAGCCGCTAAAATACAGACAAGCGTTACAGCCACTACAAAAAAAACTTGTGTTCCCATTGAGTGTCTATAACGATGTCTGTATCTTCTCATCTGTTTTTTAAGTTTTCTTGTTAATCTATATATCAATCTTCTAACGTTCATTTCCTGTTCAATCCTTTGCTCTATTACTTGATTATGTAAACCAAGTTTACTCATTAAAGTATATCACATCACAAAAAGATTGCTATCCTTTTTTTCTAAAAAAAATCTTAAGTTTTTGTTACTTTTTTCTTTCAATTATAAGCTAACTATTAAGGTACGATATCCCTGATTGCGCAGATCCTTTTCTAATATC
>HF987813.1:0-17810 GCA_000431135.1 Clostridium sp. CAG:590 | reverse complement strand
TCCTCTCTTCCGATCACAACTGCATACAGTCCATTCCAATCTCTGATCTGTGCATAATATCCTTTATTGATCAATTGACTGAGCTGATACTGTGCATTCTCATATCTTCGATACAGTCCGATCTGCACACCATACTGTTTTTTCATCTGCGCCGAGCCAACCGTTTCCTCAATTCCCTGTGCAATCCCTTTGGCAATTGCATCAAAATGATTATCAAATGTTTCATTATCCGCATCCGTATTGATAAAGCCTGCCTCAACCAAAACCGCCGGCATTTTTGTACGTTTTAATACGATCAGGTCTTTCCTGACCGGTACTCCCAGATTAGCAAAACCTGCCTTTTCTAATTGTGCATTGATATTTCTTGCCATTTCTCCGGGAATTCCGGAATCATTGTAAACCAACGTCTGCACCCCACTATATGTGTTTGGTTCCGGGCTGGAATTCCGATGAAATGACACAAAATAATCCCCTCCACTTTCATTTGCAATCCTCGCTTTATCGATCGGTCTTTGGTAAACATCTGTTGTTCTGGTATACACAACCGGATATCCATCCTTTTCCAACTGACTTCCAACAGCCAGTGCCAATCTTAGATTATCGTCCTTTTCCTTTCGTCCGTTGTACGATGCTCCATTATCATAACCGCCATGTCCGGCATCAATTATAATTGTCGGTTTCATAGCCAACCTCCACATTCTCTCTCCTTACTATATGCAGTATTTTCTTTTCTGTTCCATCCTGCATTATTCCTCTGTCTTTGTCTGAAGGTACGTTCCACCTTTCTTTTTCAGCCAGTTTCGTCGTTCTCTGTAATCCGGAAGTATCTTCTCTACCTGACTCCAGAATCGGGGGGAATGGTTCATTTCCAACAAATGACACAACTCATGAACCACTACATAATCAAGAATATTTTCTGGAAGGAGTATCAGATGCCAGTTATAAGAGATTGTTCCCCGGCTGCTGCAGCTTCCCCATCTTGTCTTTTGATCTGCAATCCGTATTCGGTTATAGGTTACGCCAATCAATCGTCCATAATACTCTGTCTTATCTGTTAAGATTGCCCTTGCTTTTTCTCTGTAAGATCTTTCCTCTTGCCTACTATAGGTAACCATATTCGCTCTATTTTCTTCTACTTTTTTCACCTGCTTATAGATCCAGAATGATTTTTGTTTCACAAAACGTATGATCTCTGTGTCTGACAATGAAAAAGGCGCCTTTACCTTAAGCGCCCCTTCCTGTGTAATTCCAATTGCAAGTGTCTTACGTTTACTTCGTTCTAAAACAATCGGAATCTCTACATCCTCAATGATCAGATATTCAGGTATACATGATCCGTTATTCATCCCATTAGTCCTCTATCTCTGCATATTCTGTAAATGTACCTTTCTGTCTTTCCTTGGCACGGTACAGAGCCTTATCTGCCAAATGCAATAATGCCGTAATATCCATTTCTGAACGTGTTGTACATACATATCCACCAGACGCCCGGATTGCTTTCCATTCTTTAAATGCCAGCTGCACCGGTGTTTTTTCTAATAGCTCCCAGAACTGCCGTAACTGTTCTTCTATCTCTTCCTTCGTCCTATATCCATAGATCATCATACAGAACTCATCCCCGGAACGTCTCGCTGTAAGGCAATGGTCTTCTGACTGACTTTGCAATAACATTCCAAAGTTCTGTAAATACTTATCTCCGACATCATGGCTGTAATTATCATTGATCTGTTTAAAGGAATCCAGATCCATCATAACAATTGCACACATCTCTCCGGTTTTCATCATCTGCATGATCTCTGCTGCCTGTTGTTTAAAATACTGATATCGGCACAGTCCCGTCAGCTGATCGTGATTGTTCTCATATTTCATCCGTTGCCGTTCTTTTACCTCTGCCGATACATCTGTAATCACACCTAAATATCCATTTTCTTCTGTCATAAAATGAATCTTTACATACTGATCCTTTGTTACACGATAGATATCTTTATCGCCCTTGATCGGATGACTCATGATCTCCTGCAGCCGATTTATAAACAACTGCTTATCCTGATAAAAAGAATCAATATCCATATCTGTCAGATTCAATATTTCCTTCAGTCCCTTCGTTACGTATACATGCCCCCATTCTTCCTGATATTCAAACGCAACCAGTGGAACTTCACTCATTTCAAGTATCTTCGCTAACCGGTCAGACGAATGTCTTACACTCTTGACCATCGTGTTAATCCCTCTGCTTAACTGCTCAAATTCCGGATTGCCGCCAACTTTAATGGTCATATCATAATTTCCATCTGTAATACGATTCAGCCCATTCAGGATCTGGTGGATTCCTATTATAACCTTTTTGTTCACGAGATAATTCAGCAAAACAAGCATTATAATCTCAACGCACACAAGACACAACAATGTTGCCAGCAGATTAAATAACAATTTGAAAAACAATACCCTGACGGGAATTGAAGCACCGATCAACGTGTTGTTGTACTCTTTTGTCACAACATACCAGTAAGTTCCGTCCTTTTTCTGACGCAATCCGCCTTGCGTACAGTCCTGAAAACGTTCTAACGTATATCGCTTTGCAATGGAATCGTCTGGCATTCCTCCGGACAACGCAGTCAGCGTATCTGTATCACAATCAATTGAAAATAGTTCTTCTCCTTCATCAATTGGAAACAACGAAAAAATGTACTTATATGTATTACGTTCTGTCTCCTTTTTCTGACGTTCCGGATCTAAACCAACCTGAACAATGCCTTTTTTTCCACGTCTGGCGACTGCTACATATTTCATTACTTTTCCTTCTGCGGTATTGGGCTGTTCATCCTGTACAAAATAATTGCTTTCTTTGTAATCTTCTAATATGGATAAAAACTCTGACGTCTGCTTTCCCTTTCGAAAGTCAACCCCGACATATTTGCCAACTGACGAATAGATGATCACACCATCCTCATCTGTCACATGAATCTCATCTACATCTAATAACCGAGCTAATCTCTGCAATTCCGCAACTCTTTGAAACACTTCTTCATTATGTTCTAATATATATGCAGTTGCTTTTGCCCTCGTAACATAATCCACATCCAGATTGGCATTGATCGCTTCAATCTCTTTGTCGTTGTTCTTCATCGTCTGAATAATCTGATCGATCTTACTCGAAAACGTATGGTATTGCTGCCGCTTCACGGAAAACAGTGTCACTACGCTGTTTCCTGCAAACAATATTA
Source organism: Clostridium sp. CAG:590 (assembly GCA_000431135.1). Lineage (GTDB taxonomy): Bacteria > Bacillota > Clostridia > Lachnospirales > Lachnospiraceae > CAG-590. The sequence goes on along the minus strand of HF987813.1, from coordinate 14,586 downwards.
AAATTGCAATCGTTACAATCATTACTGCATTCTTTCGAAATATCTTCTGCATCGACATACCCCCATTTGTATTCTCTGCTCCTAGTAGTGTAACTTTGCGTTTTATTTTATCACATTTTTTTCGAAAGAAAAAGTAACTTTTCATTCACCCCGTTTTGCAGTCCATTTTTTCTTTCCTTTGAACGCTGTTCAATCTTATTTCAATCCTTTCATGTTATTGTGCTTCCTATATTATAAAAGAAATGTAAAAATGAAAGAGGTGACAGGCATACGCTATCCTCCACCGCCTCTGAACACGGAACGATTACCATTACATTAAAAAAGGAATCGCATCATATACGATTCCTTGTAAGTACTTCCGGTAATACCGTTCAGGCATTCTTTTCTGCCTTGATCACATTTTGAAATTCTTTCATGTCTCTTGCGATCTCACCACTTAAAAGCAGAAGGCAGATCAGATTCGGGATTGCCATTAACGCATTTGCTATATCGGACAGATTCCATACCAGATCCAATGTCTGGGTAGCTCCGATATAAGCTACCAGCGAAAAGATCACCCGGTAGATCATATTATATTTATGCGTTCCCAATATGTACTCAAATGCCTTTTCACCATGATACTCCCATCCTAATATAGTTGAGAAGGCAAAGAGGGTAATCCCGATTGCAACCAGCCAGCCGCCGGCAGAACCGAGTACCGTCTTAAATGCCAGAATCGTAAGTGATGACCCGACTACGAGATCATCCCGGATAAAAGAACCATCTGTGCCAAAGTTATATATGTTCTTATCATCACCCTGCCAGGTTCCACGAATCGTATCCTCTCCAATCTGTGCCTGTGATACACCGCTTGCGATCCGGTCCGCATCTCCATCATATGGAGTAAGTACCAGCGTTGTCTGTCCATCTTTTAATGTAATCTCATTTTCTCCATCGGTTGCAATATCATACTGTCCGGTGATCACTTTATTTCCCTGCTTTGCTTCGATAACAAGTTGGGAATTACTGATCTCATATGTTCCAACCATACTTTCTGCCGTCATTCCCAGCACACCGGAAGAAGCAATTGCAAGTCCTGTGATCGTACATACCACGATCGTATCCCAGAACGTTCCGGTCATGTTGATATAACCCTGACGAACCGGATTGTCGGTTGTTGCTGCCGCTGCCGTAATTGCAGCAGATCCCATTCCTGCTTCATTTGAGAATACACCTCTTGCCACACCATATCGCATCGCACCCATCAAAGAAGACACAATGGTTCCCAATGCACCACCGGATACTGCTTTCCAGCTAAATGCCATTGAAAAAATTGTAGCCATACCGGATGGAAGATTTGAAATATTTCCAATGATAACAACAACGCCGCACACCACATAAAAGATTGCCATAACCGGAACTACAACCGAAGATACCTTTGAGATACTCTTAATACCTCCGACAATGATCAATAAAGCACATACCGTAATGATAATTCCGACCACGGAAATTGGAATATGAAATGTCTCATTCAGCGCAGAAGCAATGGAATTGGCCTGGGTCATATTACCGATACCAAAAGAAGCAATTACCGCAAAAAATGCGAATAACCAGCCCAGTATACTTCCAAACTTCTTATGCTTAAATGCTTTCTTCATAGTGTACATCGGTCCACCGGACATCTCGCCTTTTTCATTCACTTCACGATACTTGATCGCCAACATACACTCTGAGAACTTCGATGTAAGTCCAAAGCATGCAGAGATCCACATCCAGACAAGTGCTCCCGGGCCACCGGATACCATTGCAGTTGCGACACCAACAATATTACCGGTTCCAATCGTTGCCGCAAGTGCTGTTGTCAGGGCTGAGAAAGGGGAAACATCACCCTCCCCTCTGCTCTTTGTCCGTGCCTCTTTACTCAAGGTACTCTTTAATGCATATGGAAGATTCCTCCACGGAAGAAATCCCGTCCGTATCGTCAAAAAGATACCGGTTCCTACTAAGAGCACCAGCATAACCGGTCCCCACACAAAATCGTCTACTAAACTTACTACATCTGAAAAACTCATTTTCTTTCCTCCTCTCACAACAGAACCGACTGCATCTGTCCTGTTATATATACATAGAAAAAGAGGACACTACCAACGTAATGTCCTCCTTTGGATAACTTAACTATACTCAATTTTACATCTGATTGTCAATAAAAAAATTATAAAAAGCGCATCTTTTCTTTCATTTATTAAGTGTTTAGATGAATTTTTGTAATCACTCCACTGATTTTAACGATTCTGCCATATCAATCGCTTCCAGTTTCCTTGACATGAAAACATTCACAATCTGATTGAACAATAACGTCAACAGCACACTGATCACATAACTTACCTTCGAGACATGCACATCAAATGCGATCGCATCGATCTGGATCTGACTCATGATAAATGCGTGCAGATAATGTCCGATTACCAGTCCGACCAGACTTCCGATCAATGTTAATATAATATTTTCACGGAATACATATGCATTTGTCTCCTCTTTGTAAAAACCTAATACCTTGATCGTTGCAATTTCCCGGATGCGTTCCGTTATATTAATATTATTAAGATTATAAATAACAATAAATGCAAGCATGGCACCGCAAGCAATTACAAGCATCACAACATAATCCATACTGACCATCATATCCGAAACCTTATCCCGCAGATCTTTGCTGACATTAACGGAACTGACACCACTTTCCTTCATAAGTTCTGCCGCAACAGTATCTGCATCCGCATCATCCGATACGTTTATAAACGCTGCATTCCAATCCGGTTCTTCTCCAAACAGACTCCGGTAAGTTGTCTGGCAAAGAATCACATAATGGTTAAAATAATTCTGATATATACCGCTAACCGTAACTTCTCCTCCGGATAAATCTGCATTTTGCAAAAGGAAAGTATCTCCAATCTGCAATCCCAGACTATCGGCTAACTTATAAGAAATGACAACCTCTCCTTCTCCCGGCAAGGCTACCTTCTCTCCTTCCTTTGTGTGAAGATCCATATAGGAATCAAACGAATCCGTCTGCTCCGGTACAAGAAGACTCACACTCTTCACCGTTCCATTATATGTTACGTCCGCACTGCTTTGTGCATTTATCAATAATGATTCCATGCCATCTGCTTTTTGGATATCATCACCTCCGACCACCATGTCATACAGTGAAATAGTCTGAAACTGTGCATCTGCAATCGTAGCAATGGAATCTCTGACTCCCTGTCCTGCTACCAGTAACGCGGTACATCCACTCACACCAATGATCATCATAAAGAACCGTTTCTTATACCGGAACAGATTTCTGACCGACACCTTATCCAAAAACTTTAAATGATTCCATACTGCCGGAATCTTTTCTAACAGCACTCTTTTTCCGACTTTCGGTGATTTTGGCCGCATCAGCATAGCCGCCATTTCCTCTAACTCCTGCCGGCATGCAACAAATGTGGTTCCGGCAGAACATAATAATGCAACCAGCACAGAAATAAATGCCAGTGTCCCATTCCATACATAATGCAGATCACCCATATCATACAACATTTTGTATGCAACCCAGATCACATTTGAAAATGCTTCTGTCCCTGCGAAAAATCCTGCAATTCCACCAATGAGTGCCGCACTGCCGGAATAGATCATATATTTTCCGATGATCGAAACATTCGAATATCCCAATGCCTTCAGGATACCGATCTGTGTCCGTTGTTCCTCTACCATCCTCGTCATCGTAGTCATACATACCAACGCTGCCACTAAAAAGAAGAAGATCGGAAATACTTTTGCTACACCGTTTACAATTGCGGAATCATTTTCAAAATTAGCATATCCGGTATTGGATTCCCTGCCTAATACATACACTTCCGGCTTATCCATATCCGCAAGCTCTTCCCTTGAATCTGCAATCTTATTCTTTGCATCACTTATCTTCCGGTCGTACTCCTGCTTTCCTTCTTCATATTCCGCCTGTCCGGTCTCTAAGTCCTTCTTTGCATCCATAAACTGCGATTCTTTCGATGCAATCGTCTGTTTTGCATGTGCAATCTTATCTTTTCCTTCCGCAAGCTGCTTCTTTGCTGAAGTAAACTGTTTTTCCGCTTTGTCTAACTGTTTCTTTGCAGCTTCCAATTGCTTTTTGGTTGCATCTAACGTATTCTTATTCGTTGCGAATGCTGTTCCTACCGCATCTAACTGCTGCTTTGTTGCTTGTAATGTTGCCGCCGTTGTATCCAGTTGCAATTTAGCCGCAGTTAATTTCTGTTCCTGCTGATTTCTTTCACTTTCTTCTAAATAATCTTTTACAGCATCAAATTTCTCTTTGGAAGATTCATATTCTTTGCGTGCTGCTTCATATGCATCCGCGCCATCCTGATACGTCTTTACATTCTTCTCATATTCTGCATACCGGGTATTGTATTCCGCCAGTCCTTTATCATATGCTTTCTTCCCGGCATTATACTCTTTCACGCTTTTCCGGTAAGCGGCATATCCCCTTTTGTATTCTTTTTCCTTTTCTTCTAATAACTTTTCCTGATCTGCAATCTCTTTCTTTGCTTTTGCGATCGCCTGCTGTCCATCCGAAAGCTGCTTTGCTCCGTCTGTGATCTTCTGCAATGCATCCTCTAATTCCTTCGCACCATCTGCCGACTCTTTGGCAAGAGTATCATCCGCATCATCAATCTTCTTCTCTGCATCCGCATATATACTGTTATATCTTGCATCCGCCTGCTCCTGTGCATACTCTTTCCACAGTTCTTCCTTGTCATCCATAATCTGATCGTATGCATCTGTATAGATTGCTGCATCCTTCCCCTTTTCAAAGCTTACATAAATGTCTGTATCATAATCCATATCAAACGCTTCCGGCATTATATAGATAAATGCATCCAATTTTCCGTCTCCGACTGAGGTAGTTCCTCTATCGTACATCGTATACAATGGAGAACGGCAAAGACCTACGATCGTATATTCCTTTTCCGTCAGAAGCTTACGATCATCCTTATCATTCGCATCGGATATCCGAATGATTTGCCCGATCTGTTCCGTCTTAAAAAAATGTTCATCCACCAGACATTCATTTGCCTGTTCCGGCATTCTTCCTTCTGTAAGTTGTGGCAGATTGATCTGTTGCGGAATTGAAATAAACTTTATAACATGTTCACTTCCGTCTTCCGTATCCATCAAAAGATCCAACGACTTTCCACCTTCTGCGGCAGATACACCATCCTTCTTTACCAAAGCTTTTACACTATCTTCCTCAAACCCTAAGGTCGATAATAAATGATAGTCGAACAGATTCAGATCCGTAAAATAATCATTAGCCGTATGCACCATTGCCTCATGTGCAACTTTAAGTCCTGAAAAAAATCCAACTCCTAATGCAACGATCAATAAGATTGCCATATAACGTCCAAAACTACTCTGAATCTCCCGTATCGTCGATTTGCGTAATCCTTTGCTCATTCCATCACCATCTCTTACCATTCTAACGTTGCTACATCCACCGGATGTTCATTCATCCGGATGTTTGCAATTGTTCCGCTCTTTACCGTGATGACACGATCTGCCATTTCCGTTATTGCCTGATTATGTGTGATCACAACAACTGTCGTACCTGTATTTTTACAGGTATCCTGCAATAATTTTAAAACCGCTTTTCCGGTATTGTAGTCGAGTGCTCCTGTCGGCTCATCGCACAACAATAATTTCGGATTCTTTGCAAGTGCCCTTGCGATTGCAACTCTTTGCTGCTCGCCCCCGGATAACTGTGCCGGAAAATTCATCATACGATCTTTTAATCCAACTTCTTCTAACACCTTCCGTGCATCTAACGGATCCCTGCATATCTGGGATGCCAGTTCTACATTTTCGAGTGCTGTCAGATTACCTACCAGATTATAAAACTGAAATACAAATCCAACATCATATCTTCGATATGTTGTCAGTTCTTTTTTATTCATACCGGATATCTCTTTTTGGTCTAAATACACATTTCCTTCCGAAAGCGTATCCATTCCACCTAATATATTCAAAATCGTTGTCTTTCCTGCTCCGGATGCTCCTACAATAATACAGAATTCACCCCGTTCAATCGTGAAATTCACATTCCGCAACGCGTGAATCGCAACATCACCGGTTCCATAGCATTTTCCCACATTCTGAAATTCCACAAAAGCACTCATTGTTTTTCTCCTCTTTTCTATCGGTCAGACATACGCAGATCATGAATGATCCGGTTTACTAACGTAACCCTGTTAAATGGTGTCATCAGATAATATCCATCCGCAAAATCCATCGCCTTTTTGCCAATCTCTACACATACTTTTTCTGCTATCGTTTCTGCTTTCTCTCTTGACATATCCGGGTGATATTGGTTCACGATCGAATTCGGAACCGAAATACCCGGCATCTCATTTTTCATGAAAAGTGCATTTTTGTAACTCACTAATGGCATCAATCCTAAAATAATCTTCGCACCGGTCCTGTGCTTTAACTCCCTTACCCGTTCTATATCTTCATCTGAATATACCGGCTGTGTCAGAAAATAGCTGCAGCCTGCCTCCATTTTTTTCTTCATCCGCCCAACGATTGCCTCGATATTCACACCTGCATAATTCAAAGCACCACCAAAAAAGTACGGTTCCTCCGAAAATACCTCTGTGTTCATATTAGAAATGTATTCCATCAATTTAATGGAATTAAAATCAAAAACGCCGGATACCGTACCCCGGTCATCTCTTGCCACCGGATCTCCGGTAATGACCAGCATATCCCGGATTCCGTTAATATATCCGCCTAAGATAGCCGAGCGCAGTGCGATTACATTCCGATCCCTGCAACATACATGCGGCATCACTCTTGCTCCTGTCTGATTGGCAAGATATATCCCCATTTCAAAAGATTCCGCTCTCGGTCTTGCCATCGGCGAATCGGATATCGTGATCAGATCCACCTGATTTTCCTTTAACTGAAATCCGGCCTCCAAGAATTTGTCAGCCTTGCCATTAAACGGAGAATCAATCTCTACAACATATACTCTCTGCCCCTGATTTAATTTTTCAACAAAATCGTTTACCTTTCCTTCCCTAAAATCTTCCCGTACCGGTTTTTGTATCTTTTTCGGTGCTACGATAGGATTTTGTTGAATCTCCTCAGCTAAAATCTTAATATATTCCGGTGTTGTACCACAACATCCACCTACGATATTAACACCGGACTCCAATATCTGCCGCATCATGGAACCATAATAATCCGGATGATCAACATATATCTGTTTTCCACGCAACATGTGATCGTATCCTGCATTGGGCAGTGCACTAAGAATACATTCTTTCCCAAAATGAAGTTTTTGCAGCAACTGATTCATATGTGCCGCCCCAATACCGCAGTTAAATCCAAATACATCTAACGATTCCATCTGTTCTAACCGTGTCACCAGACGCTGCATACTATATCCTGCCTTTGTAAATCCGCTCCGGTTTACAGAAAATTGTGCAAACACAAAAACATCCTCATTCTGTCTGTCTGCAAATGTTTTAATCTGCTCCGCGATCCATTTTACAATTCTCCAGTCATCAAACGTTTCCAGAATGAAAATCCGGATACCGGAATCATACATCGTCCGAAAGATCATTTTATATTCTTCCCGTACATCCATCTCTTCTTTTTCATCACTATACCGGATTGGTCCGATGGATGCACCGATCAAAGCCATTATATCTTCTGATTCCTGTCTGTATTCCGCCACAGCTTCTCTTGCACACTTCACACCTGCTTCTAACGCCGCTTTGATCTGTTCCTGCTCAAACAACATATGATTCACAGCGAAAGTATTCGTCCGGATAATCTGTGCCCCGGCATACAGATACTGCTTATGTATCTCCTTCACCCAATCCGGATGTTCCAGATTCGCATACTCCGCTTCTCCCGTCTCCGGATGCAGTCTGTTATAATAGGTGCCCATTGCACCATCCATTAAAATGATCTCCTGCCGTATATGTTCTCTTAATTCCGTCGCCTGATTCACATCATTCCTCCTATTGCTGCAAATTTGCCAAATATCGCTTATCCACAGTAATCAACATCGTATCATGTTCGCAAAGCGGCATATCAGGATCAATATCTGTTGTCAGTTCCCCATTTTTCCGAAGTGCAACTACATTGATCTTCTCCCTCTGGCGTAAACACAACTCTTTTAAAGACTTTCCAACCCATTCCGGCTTTATGGTGATCTCAACCATACGCAAAGACTTGGAAAGCTCAATAAAGTCAATAAAATTACCCGCCATGATATTTCTGGCAACACGCACGCCACCATCATGTTCCGGACTGACAATCTTATCTGCTCCTATCTTCTCAAAAATCAATGTCTGTGTATGGTTCTGCGCCTTTGCCAGCACAAATGGAACGCCCGCATCTTTTGCCTCTAAAATTGCCATAATACAGGCATCCAGGCATCCGGTCATCGCAACGACAACTCCGTCCATATTAGATAATCCCAGTTCCGCATACGACCGTTCTTCTGTCGCATCAATCTGCATTGCGACCGTTACTTCATCTGCCATATCGGATACCCTGTCTTCATCTATATCCAATACCATTACTTCCGCTCCGGCACTGACCAGTTCCAGTGCAACACTTCTTCCAAACTCACCTAATCCAAATACTGCATATGATTTCTTTCCATTCTGATCCATAATTCTTCTCCTAACCTACTGTTATTTTTCCTTCCGGAAGTCTTAATGCGGTCTTCTTATCCCGCATTGCAAATGCAATTACCATTGTAATTGGTCCTATTCTACCCAAGAACATACAGATACAAAGCACAATCTTACCTGCAATTCCAACCGTAGCAGTATAGTCCCTTGATAGACCTACTGTACCTAATGCACTATATACCTCAAAAATGATATCCACGCTCTCTCCGCCCTCCAACAATCTCATTGCTACAATTGCCAGCACACTTGCCATAAAACTGATAAAAATAATCGCAACGGATTTGCGAACGATTGCATCGGATATTCTTCTTCCATAACAGGTTACGTCACTATTTCCGCGCACAGTCGCTGCTACACTTAAGATAACAACCGCAACCGTTGTCACCTTGACACCACCTGCCGTACCAACTGAAGAACCTCCTGTAAACATCAGAAACATAGACGTAATAACTGATGGAACCGAAAGTCCCTTTTGTGAAATAGTTGCTATTCCTGCAGTTCTTGTTGTTACTGATTGAAACAATGCCGCAAGCCATTTCTGCCAACCAGAAAATTCTCCCATTGTACGTGGATTATTCCATTCAAAAACCGCAAACAACACCGTACCGGACAGAATTAAGAATAACGTCATGGTAATCGCAACTTTTGAATGCAGACTCATAAGTTGAAACAGATGACGTTTTGAGCCGGCTATCTTCTTCCGGATTGCAGTAACAACATCCCACCAGACCACAAATCCAATTCCTCCAAACACGATCAAAGTCATTGTCACCAGATTCACCCATACATTATGCACATACGGCATAAAACTGTTTGCTCCGACAATATCAATTCCGGCATTACAAAATGAAGATACCGAATGAAATACCGAATACCAGATTCCTCTGCCAATTCCATACTCTGGAATAAATACCAGCATATAACAAACTGCACCGATTCCTTCTACTACAAAAGTTCCCAGAAACACTCTTCTTAAAAACTTTACCAGTCCTTTCAAAGTTTCCAGATTAAAGGCATCGCCTAACAGCACCCGGTTGCTCAAAGAAATCTTTTTACCAAATGCCATCATGATCGTCGTGGTAAGTGTGATAACCCCAAGCCCGCCAATCTGTATCAGAAGCAGAATAATGATCTTCCCAAGCAGGCTCCAATGTGTCGCGGTTGTCACCACAACCAATCCGGTTACACATACACTGGTCGTAGCCGTAAATAATGCATCTATAAATGGTGTCATATGTCCATCTGCAGCCGAAAACGGCATTGTAAGTAATACTGCTCCCACAAAGATGGCTGCCGCAAAGCTCAACACGACCAGCTGTGTTGTCGTTAAACGTTTTCTTTTTTTATCCATATCTCTTTACCCTTTACTTAAAAATACCAAACTGCCTAAAGTATAATATGTTCCGTCTCTTTTTTCAAGGTGGATTTTTCTTTATATGTCATGTATAATTTACTCACTAACAGACTGTAAATATACGTTACAAGGAGGCTGTCATGCATTTATATGAACAGATCAAATCACATTTTATAATACCGGATGCCTATTCTGACTGGAGTGACTACCGCAATCATTTGACCAGGATGATAATAGAAAGTACCAATCAGGTATCCCTTCCATTATCCTTTCATCAGGGCATGACAGACAGAGATCTTCTTCCCACTCTCCTGATTCTGGGTGCCGGTGCCTGTAATGATCTGAATCTGGCAGACCTTTCCCCTCATTTTTCACATATTACACTGTTAGATGAGGATAGCGATGCCATGCAACACGCACTGCTGCAATATGATCTGACCGGGGATTCCCATATTACATGTGAGCGTACAAGTCTGACCGGAATTACCGAACAGGATTATATGGAATTCTGCGATGAACTTTCCTTTTTTCTCGCAGAACACAATGATGATATCACTCCAATGTCATTTTGCAGACATGCAGTCTCCCTCGTAAAACAGACATTGTCTAATATTACATACACCGACATATTAGAACAATCTTCTTACGATCATGTCTGCTGTTTTGGCGTCCATAGCCAGCTGCTTGCCATGTATTCTTATATCTTTCATGCCTTTGATGTGAATTTGAGAAACGGACTGTTTCGCAACGCAGACGCATCCGTTTGTGATAACGCAACCGCTTTGTATATGCAGACACTGAAAGAATGGAATGACACCTTAATTCCACAGATCAATACGCAGATTCTGGAGTGTGCCAGACAAACTGCCTGGTTCGGCTTAGAATTAAAGCGTTCCACCGACCCCTCTCCACTTACGATAGAAGGTGCGCGTCAGGCAATCTCGGATCTTCAGACACGACATCTTGCGATCACCAGTCATACAACCGTCTGGCCTTTCTGCCCAGAAGATCATTTACTATATGACATGTGGATTGCCCGGGTTAATTTGCAGGCTTAATTTCCTCTTCTTTTTCTTCTCTCTTCTGCTTTCTCCGTTCCATATCCTGTTCCAACAGGGTATAGATAACAGCAGTAAACGGAATGCCAAAAAACATACCGATCACACCACTGAACTCACCGCCGATAATGATTGCCGCAAAGATCAGAATAGACGGAATACCGATTGCATTTCCCACAATATGCGGATAGATCAATCGATTATCAATCTGTTGTAACACAAGGAATAAGATCAAAAAGGTAAGTGCCTTTACCGGAGATTCCATGATCAGCAAAAATACGCCGACCGTTCCCCCAAAAAACGCACCAACAATCGGAATCAATGCGGTAACCGCAACCACTACGCCTACTAAGATGGGATAGGAAAGCTGCAAAATCCCCATTCCAATCGTTACCAGACAACCAAGTATCACCGCATCTAAACACTGACCGGATATAAAATTAGCATACGTCTCATAAGTAATATGTCCAAAATTCTCCAAACCGTCTGCAATTTTCTTAGGAAAATACGTCTCCATCAAACGGTGAATATATGCGTTAATAGATTCCTTTTTCGCAAGAATATAAAATGCAAAAAACAGACCGATAAACAACTTTGTCACAACCGATACAACACTTCCAACTGCACTTCCACTCGCCTTCAATGCCTGTATAACTGACTGATTTTTCATTAGTCCAAACATATTGTCCAACATATTCTCATCCAGCCTGAAATTCTGTATCTCTTTTACAATATCCGACGACACACCAAAATTCTTCTCTAAAAAGGTAAGTACCGTATCAAAAGCCTGTGGTGCCTGCTTTGTAATCTCCTTCACACTATCCACAATACCCGGAATGACATTAAAACATACAATCGTAATGATCCCGATAACAATCAAAAAGGATATAATAATAGAAGTCGTCCTCTTAAAAGCCTGATTCTCAAATATTCTTCCTTTCATATGTTCTTCTAACTTTACAACGATCAAATTCACAATAAATGCGATCGCCATACCATAGATCAGTGGAGATATTGCTCTGTAACATGTGAGTAACACAGACTTTACAATATTAAAATGCTCCACTAACACATAGAAAAATACAATTAAAAATACACCTTTTAGCAGCGTCTTATCTCTTTCTTTTATCATAGTCTTCACCTGATCTCTTTCCTGTCATTTAAAAACAAACTACATTTACTTATATTGGATATGATACCCATTTCGAAAGCTATCGTCAACAGACATCACAAAACTATCACATTTCTTGCAAAAAAAATTTCAAAAATGCTATTGACAAATAAAAAACATGGGACTATTATACAGTTAATTTAACGACCAGCAAATGCAATCATGCAGGACACGCTTTGTAAGGCCTTGTTTTCAGCGAGCCACGTACGGTGAAAGGTGGTAAACAACATTTACACAAGTATCCCCTGCCAGCAGATCTAGTGAATGAGAACACTATTCTCCAGTAACCAGATACGGATAGTTCCCGTAATCGAACTACACAGTGTTAGCTGTGATTAAGTGGCAGATATTTTTCTGCAAGTGAAGTGGTACCGCGGATCTAATTCGTCTTCAAGAGATTTCTCTTGGAGACTTTTTTAATTTACAGATTATTTTTCTGTAAATTATACATAGTCCTTTTATAAGTGATAGTTTTACTGGTTGTTACATAAATATATACTCAAACGAGGAAGGAAGGATACTATGAACACATTAGTAATCGTATTGATCGCCATCGTAGTTTTGGTGGCAGCCTACACATTATACGGAAGATGGATTGCAAAGAAATGGGGTATTGATCCAACTGCAATCACTCCTGCCGTAGCAAAAAATGATGGGAAAGATTATGTCCCAACCAACGGCTGGACCGTATTTGCACATCAGTTCAGTTCCATCGCTGGAGCCGGTCCCGTAACCGGAGCCATTCAGGCAGCAGCATTTGGCTGGTTGCCGGTATTACTCTGGATCCTTATCGGCGGTGTATTCTTTGGCGCTGTTACAGACTTTGGTGCACTGTATGCCAGTGTAAAGAACGAAGGCAAATCTCTTGGATTGATCATCGAGAAATATATTGGTCGTCTTGGACGTAAATTATTCCTTTTATTCTGCTGGTTGTTTACCTTATTGGTAATCGCCGCTTTCGCAGATATGGTTGCCGGAACATTTAATGCTTACACCGTAACAGAAGCCGGTGAAACCGTACTTGCAGAGACAGCAAAGAGTAACGGTGCTGCCGGAAGCATTTCTTTAATCTTTATCGGTTTCGCTGTTATTCTTGGATTGATTCAGAAGAAATTCGAGTTAAAAGGCTGGAAACAGACCGTTGTTGGTCTTGTATTTACCGTTGCTGCATTGGCAATCGGTATGATGCTTCCTATCACAGCAGGAAAAGAGGCCTGGACTTATATCACATTTATCTACATTGCTTTTGCATCTGTACTTCCAATGTGGTTGTTAAAGCAGCCTCGTGACTATATGACAACATTCATGTTCATCGGTATGATCGCTTGTGCCGTTCTTGGATTATTCATGGCACATCCTACTATGAACTTACCGGTTTATACCGGTTTCACCAATGAGAACCTCGGAACCATGTTCCCAATCCTGTTTGTAACCGTTGCCTGTGGTGCGGTATCCGGTTTCCACAGCTTAGTATCAAGTGGTACATCTTCTAAGACAATATCCAACGAAAAAGATATGTTAAAGGTTGGTTATGGTGCCATGGTATTGGAGAGTTTTCTTGCTGTTATCGCACTTTGCGTTGCCGGTGCTGCTGCCGCTTCTGATGGTACAGCCGCTGTCGGCACTCCATTCCAGATCTTCAGCCACGGTGTTGCAGGATTCATGGAAAGCTTCGGTATTCCGGTATATGTTGCCCAGTGCTTCATGACAATGTGTGTATCTGCTCTGGCTCTTACCAGTCTGGATGCCGTAGCCCGTATCGGTCGTATGAGTTTTCAGGAGTTATTCTTACCAGATGATATGGAAAATGCTTCCGGAGCACAGAAGGTACTTTGCAATCCTTACTTTGCAACCTTAATTACATTATTATGCGGATTTGTTCTCGCTAAGATCGGATATGCAAACATCTGGCCATTATTCGGTTCTGCTAACCAGTTATTAAGTGCACTTGTATTGATCACACTTTGTGTATTCATGAAGGTAACCGGACGAAGCAACAAGATGTTGTTCCCTCCATTGATCATCATGCTCTGTGTAACATTTACAGCATTGGTACAGAGAACTATCGGTTTATTAAAGGCAATCAGTGCCGGAAGTGCTACTTTCTTAGTAGAAGGTTTACAGTTGATCATCGCAATCCTGTTGATTGCACTTGGTGTAACCATTGTTGTCAACTCATTAAAGCAGTACAACAAAGCCGAGAAATCTTCCGCCCAGTAAACCATCACCCTTGCACAGCGTAAAGGATTATGAGATGTGTGAGGGCACATGCGA